>JAUIKB010000064.1 GCA_030430975.1 Polyangia bacterium | reverse complement strand
GATGAAGCGAGCCTAGCGGCGCGCCGGCCCACGATTCGTCTTGCCACGACGCCGGCTTGGTCGACGCTCTCCGGAAGTAGCAGGCGATGAAGGCGCGTAATCCCGGTGACGCCTTTGGCTCCGCGGCGTGCCACACGTTTTGCTCCATCATGACCACGCTCCCTGCCGTGCACGCGAGCGTATCGGCGCCTGGCCAGCTTGGAGTGTTCGGGTCAAACGGCGGTTCCGTTGGTTCAGAAATGCCGCGAGGATACGCCAGCAGTCGCCCCACGGATTCCGTCAAGTCGTTCATATACGTCAATACGGTGATGCGTTCAGCGATTGCAAATCGGGGGAACGTGCCTGTTTTTCGGTACCACGCATTGTCGACGCCACCCACATGCATGTGCCATGGGAAGAACTCGCGGTTGCCGTCGTTAACGACGGCAGCGCTGTACTCGAAGACAAATGCCCTTCCAAGAATCCGTTCAACACAATCGAGCAAGGCTGGCTTGAAGAGCACGGGTGCGATGTCGGGACAATGTAATCCCAGTTTGTGCATGACAAGGCCGACCACCGAGACTTCGCAGTCCTCCGCTGGAAACACCGGCGGGTTCGCGTAGGTTCGAGGCGAACCGATTTCGCGGTACCGCGACTCGATCGCGTTCCTCATTACGTCGACTTCGTTTCGAGCGAATAAGCCGTCAAATGACACGTATCCGGTCGTGTCTATGCGATGAGCAATATCCTGGCTAGGCGTGTTCATCTTTAGGCATGATCGAGCGAAACAACTCATCGTCGCCTCGATAGGAAGCGAGTTCGGGATCGGAGAGCGGGGTTGGCGGGGCATCCCGCGCGGCGAAGTAGCTGCCGACGAACGATCGGATGCCCGACGTTGTGCGCTGTCGAGCAGCGTGCCACGTGCATTGTTCGAGCACGACGACGCTGCCCCGTGGGCATTCAATGGCTTCCAAGCCCTCCCAGTCGGGGTTCGTGCATTCAAAGGGCGGGGGCGTGGGATCGGTTATCTTGCGTGGGAATACAAGCAGCTGACCGCTTCGGTCGTCCATGTCGTCGAGGTACAATAGGTGGGTGACGCGCATCGAGCGCCTGAACTCATCGAATGGCCGCTGATTGTTGTAGAAAGCGTCGTCCACGCCGTCGATATGCGTATGCCAGTCGAAAAACGGTCGGTGCTCATCGCTGAGCACGCCAGCGGGTAGCTCGAGGCGCATCCCGTCGCCGAGCAGCAGTCGAATCGTCTCGATGATGTGGCCTTTGTAGAGGCGGGGAATGACCTCAGGAAACTGACTGCTGAGACGGTGGAAGATCAGTCCGGCTGGTCCGACCTCCACGTCGGGCGCGGGCCGTGAGGGCGGATTGGATTCGAGCGCTGGGCTACCGATCCGCTTCCATTCTCGAATTAAGAGATCTCGAAGAAAGCAGACGTCTTCTTCGTCGTATGCGCGCTCAAAAACGGTGTAACCACGCTCCATGAGGTCGTGATATGCCCCCTCCGGGCTTCGCTCCGTTGCCTTCATTCGCATGCAGTGTACCGTTGCGATTCTGGCTAGTCGACTTGCACCACGGCGGTACGCTCAGCGCGTGCCGAGCTGGCGACGGCGCCCCCTCCGCATGCGCAGGATTGCCCAGCGTCCGTCGGCGCGCTAGAATCCAGGCTGACTGATGCACGTCGAGGGCCCCGCTCCGTCGCAGGCCGCGTCGCTTACTCCGTTCCGAATCGGATGGCGTGCGTTTCGTGCAGGCGACTGGGCGCACTTTGTCGCTCTACCACTCGCGGGCTTCGATCGGTCTCTAAGCTTTAGTCAGTGGCTTCCTGCACTACTCCGCGGTGCGATCATTGCGGCGTTGGTGTTGAGCTGGGGCTATCTCATCAACTCGATATCCGATAGGGAACTCGACGCCAGCTCGGAGAAGAACCCGTTCGTCGGTGGTCCGAGGCCTGCAGCTCTGCACTACGGTCTCGCTTTGGCCTTGCCTTGCGCTGCACTCGCATTTGCAGCCTCGGCATCGGCTGTCGTCTTGATCGCGGTTCTGGTGAGCATCGCGAGTGGCGCCTTGTACTCGGTTGGCCCCAGGTTAAAGGCGCTGCCTGTCGTATGCACGTTGCTCAACGTTGGCTGCTTCGCTCCGTTGATGCTGGTGGGGCTTGTTGGAGCCAGCGTTCCTGCGTCGGTGTGGGGGCTAGTGGCCGCGTTCAGTGCGCTGCTCTTGCAGAACCAGCTTCTGCACGAGGCAGCGGATAGCGACGAGGATCGAGATGGTGGGCTGCGTACCACCTACGCACTGCTCGGCTCCCGCGGTTCAGCAGCAGCGGTGGCATTCATCGGCCTTGGCGTGGCGGTAGCAGCGCGTGCCGTCGCGGGAGGCACAATAGGCCTAGTCCTTTCGATTAGTTGTGTGGGAATTTTTGCGGGACTGTTTCCGATCCTCCTCGCCCGCGACGGTTCGAATCCAGAGCGTATCGGCAGGCACCGGCTATTGCATCGTGGTGTAAGCGCAGTTTCGGGAGCGGTTCTCTTCGTGCTGGCAGCGTACTGAAATGCATCACGTCGCAACGTTGGACCGTCCTCCGTATCGGGAGTTCGTGAAGAACTACTTGCGCCCGCGCCGCCCGCTGATAATGAAGGGCGCTCTTTCGGAGTGGCCAGCGTCAACGCGTTGGCGCTTGGAGTACTTCGCTGAAAAGCTGCAGGGGCGACCGATCACCCCGATCGTTCTCGACCACGGTTTCTTTCGCCTGGACGTGGAGTCCGGGGTCAAGCTCGCCCCGCCCATGAGCTTCGAGCAATACGCGTCAGACATCGAGGGGACACGGCGCCCGTCGTCCTTCCTCCGGCTGCCTCTCGAGGGGCACCACCGCAGACTGTTCGAGGATGACATCGTAACGCCAGAATACTGCAAGAGACACGTGAGGCTTACGCGCAATCGGTGGATAGCGGGTACCGGCGCGACCTCCGATCTGCACTACGACATGACACACAACCTGATTGCGCAGGTTCAAGGCACGCGAAGCGTGACGCTATACGCCCCCAGCGAGACGCCGAAGCTCTATCCTTTTCCACGCCGAACGCTCAACCATCACCACAGCCAGGTTCACGTTGAAGCGCCCGACCTTCACCGGTTCCCGAGGTTTGCCCTCGCCAAACCGCTTGAGTTCGTCCTGTCAGCTGGCGAGATGCTGTTCATCCCGCGCGGGTGGTGGCATCGACTTCACTGTCTGGAACCAAGCGTCGCTGTGAACTACTTCTGGCTCACCAAGCGACTCGTACCTGCGATAGCGGTTGCGCGGGCTCTATGGGTGGCACGGGGTCTGCGCACCTAGGCGCTGTGCGTCGCTACCCGTGACCGTCTAGGGGCTTGCCGATCGACTCGTCTGACGGACGATGATAGCATCAGGCGGTGCCGTTCCCGTCGTACGTGAGTCCCCGGTCGTCGGCTGCTGCCGCCTGGCCCGTAGTCGTTTCTTGTGGGCGCGCTCGACCACGTTGGCGGCTCCATGACGCGTAGACTTCCCCTTGTCGCTCGACGGCAGGATCTCGAGCAAACCGGCGAGACCAAGTCGCGGACGAAGCCTCCCGAAAATCCGGTGCCGAACCTGCCACTGCGTGCGGTAAGGCGTCTGGCGCGCCCGACCGCGAGGGTCGTCCATCGGTTCGCGCGAGCCGGCTTGCCGCTCGTGATTCCCAATGGGCTGGACGGTCAATCGGCGGTTGGATTGTGGACCCACGACTACCTGCTGTCGAGCGCGCCGAATGTCCTCGGTCACACCTACGAGCTGAGCGGCGGTTCGGTTCGGATCGACGATCGCACCGGCTTTAGGGTGCGCAGCCTGAACCTCGGCGCGTACCTGAATGGCGACGCGCGCGCGGCGTACTTCAGAGCGCGACTCGACGCGTTTCCTGCGCGTTTGCGCGGCGACTTGTCGACGCCTGAGTATTGCCAAGGGCGCCTTCGCCTGCGATCGAACGTGTGGGTCAGCCCGCGCGACACGGTGACTCACTTGCATTTCGACCTACCCCATAACTTGATTGGTCAGGTCAGCGGCAGCAAACAGTTCATCCTTTATCCGGCGCGCGAGTATCGCAATCTCTATCCGTTCCCGATTTGGTCGAGCGCGCCGCACCTGTCGCGTGTGGATATCCAGCGGCCGGATTTTCGCGCGTTTCCGCGCCTACCGTTGGCCTCTGGCTGGTACTGCCGTCTGGAGGAAGGGGATTTGCTCCTGGTTCCTTCGCGAATGTGGCACCACGCGCTGGCATTAGGTGATTCGGTGACGGTGAATCACTGGTGGCCGTCCTATCCCGTACTGCCGCTCGCAGTCGCGTCCGACTTGTACAAGCGGATTCGGTCGCTGAACATTTAGTGAGTTTTCTGCAGCGACAGCACGATGGGCCGCAGGCCGGAATGGAGGGCCGATACGAGGCGTCCAACCATCTCGGATTCGTTACTGGCAAGTTTTCCCTGATAGGAATAAGCGACCTCATCTGCACGTCGGAAGTGCGGGGCGCCGCCCTTAGCGAGCGTCGCTTGTAGTTGTACTTGTCGACCGTTGAACGCCCAGTCCATCAGGACGTTTCCCTGTTCTAGGCGCACGGCCCGCAGGCGCCATGCCCCTGAAGCTGTCGCCATCGACTGAAGGTGTTCGATAGTCGAAGGCGACAGCGTCGCGCGGTCGCTGTGACGTGTTTGAGGTGCTGGTGGATTCTTAGGGCGGAAGTCCACCCAGGTTGGTGCCAGGTTTGGCCGGTATGCGCTGAGTGCGACGTTGCGAACGTACTCCCACTCAGCGGCTAAGCTCTCCTGCGTCCAGCCGGCGCAAGATTCGACCATGAACGTATCTGCGTTGAACTTAACGTCGAACTCAGCTGCACGCTCGAGTAGCGCGTCTGGCAAGGCCAGACAGTGGAAAACGCGCACCGTAGTCGCGAATTCCATAACCCGATGCAGCGTTTTGCGGAATGATTCTGGATTGTCGCCAGGCAAGCCGAGGATCAGTTCGAGGTCGATGTCCAGGAAGCTCTCGATTCGACGCATGACCTGCTCGAACTTCGGAGCGTCGAACGGTCTTCCGAGTTTCTTCAAGACGTCGCTGTCGAAACTCTGAACGCCCACTGTGATTTCAGCGCGTCTCAAACGCTTGAAAAAATCGAGGTGTTCGTCCCGAATATGTGTCGGATAGATATGTCCGAGAACTTGGCAGTTAGCCAGGACGTGTTCTTGGGCTTCTGCTGCGACGAGGTTTCGAAACGCGCGGGGACTGAGATTGAACCCAGCGTCGAGCACGTAAACGCGTTCGACATCACACGCGGCCATACCCCTAAGGTGACTCGCTAAGTATTCGGTCGAATGATATCTGTCGGAGCGTTCCTCCCCCCACTGGCAGAACGCGCATCCGATCGGGCACCCGCGGAACGTTTCGAGGAAGCCAACCGGGCCCTTGGGAACAGTGCCAAGCTGATAAGGGGACGCGTAGCCGTTCAGATCCGGTCGCTCTGCCTGAATCGGCGTTCGCCAGCCGAGCGGGCTGCGAACCGTCACGCCAGGAACATCCTGCTGCCAGTTGGGCTTCAGATGGTGTCGAGTGATGTTCCGAACGATCTCTTCAGCCTCGCCCTGGACGAGCCCGTCGATGAACGGTGCGGCCTGGGCATACGGGGTCAGGTTCAATACGGATGGTCGAGCGGCAGGGCCGCCCATGACAAACTGGATCGAGGGGTCCCATTCGTGCACCCGCTTGGCCACTTCACAGAACAGACCCATCGACCAGATGTACGTAGAGGCACCGATCAGGGTGGGACGGAACTCCTTGATGGCGTCGACGAACTCATCGGCGCTATCCGTTCGGAGATCGATTACGGTGCTGTCGACATCGCCGAGGTCTGGGGCGCTACGGATGGAGGCATCGAGCTTCCTGGCTGCGTAGGAGAACGGTAAGACCCCGCCAGATTCATCCGCCCAAGTGAGATCTCGCGCCAGGAATGCGACTCGGCTAGCAGAACTTGCAGTGGTCATGGCGCGTCACGCTCCGACCAAGGTCGATAACGCGGTCGAGATTCACCGAATTGGGTCTGCACGACTACTCCGCCCGAGAGAATGGTCGTTGGCCGCTGCAACACGCCGACGGCTTTGCGAGGATCCCTTGCAAAGAATACCAGGTCGGCCGGGGCGCCGTCTTCAATACCGTACTCGCCCAACCAAGACCGGGCGTCCCAGGCTCCGGCACCAGCGGCGACAAGGTCGTTCACGCCTAAAGCGTGGAGTTGTTCGACCTCATCGGCAACCGAAACGGTCGGAAACATGTCCGTACCCGCTAGCAACTGGACCCCTAAGTGGACGGCCTGTGGCAGCGTTCGCTCCATCGCGCTCATTCTGTCGGCGATCCACTGCATGCGCTCCGGCTGCTTTTCTCGACGCGCCGTCCGCCACATGCTCGTGGCGATGCCCACAAGCGGCGCCCAGGCGATGCTTTGCTGGGCCATCGCTTCGAGAAGAGGCTCGTCGAGTCCCCATCCGTGTTCGAGCGAATCGACTCCAGCTCGGATCGATGCTTCGGCCCCGGCCCGCGTGAAGCAATGCGCTGCGACTCGGCCTCCCCGCGCGTGGACCGCTTGCACGGCCTTTCGCAGTGTATGCACTGGGTAGGTGAGTGGATCGTCCCCGCGGAACCCAGTGTTGACACGCCCACGGTAATCCGTCGTCCAGTCTGCGAAGATCTTCACCCACCGCGTCCCGCTTCGAATGCGCTGGAGACAGGCCTCGACTAGATCGCCAGGCTCGGTCCGGGTAAACGGGAACTCGTCGTAGCGCAGCACCATGTTCCCAGACGCTTGTACGCGCGGAAGTCCAGGCACGTCGGTCAGATTTGCGATCTCGTTACCAACAGCGCCCATGTCGCGCAGCAGCAGCACCCCGGTCTGTGCATACTCTGCTCGTCGAGCATTCATCCAAGCTTGTGTCTCAACAGGTGCTTGTGTGTCGTTTGGATAGCTAATGTGCGAATGGCAGTCGACCAGACCGCTGCAAACGAAGCCCTCGGATGCGATCGTCCGAGCGCCAGGAACGCGGCGCCGCTGAAGAGACCCACGTGCTACCCACATGTCGACGGGCTCGGCACCTGAAGGCAGTAGAGTGGCGCGAAAATGCAGACACTGCTCCGGTGACTCGCCACCCGAACTCCGAACGGGCGTGTGGCGTTCGTAGACGATCGGCCAGCGTGGCGAAGCGGCGGGATCGCCCGGTTGGCTCAGCGGCGCTGCGTTTTTTAGCAGTCGCGTCATGTTCTCGGTACGCGGCGACTGGATCCGCGCGCCGGCCTCAAAGCAGTGTAACGCCAAAACGAATCGAGTCTGGTCGGTGCGGTTTGCCAGCGCCCCGTGAATCAGTTTGCCGTGGTGGAAACTGATATCGCCGAGGCTGATGGTCGGCATGGTGTCCACCGTGAGCGCTCGTTCATCAATAGTGCGTTCGAAGAACTGCTCGCTCTGATCGTTGATGTCTTCGATCTCTGCGAGTGGCAGGGTGTGGGAACGTGATGCGAACCGCATGAGCCCACCATCGGCGGCGATGTCCTGAAAAGGTATCCAGCAGGTAATGCTGGTGTCAGCTTCAAACGGAAAAACGGCGCCGTCCTGGTGCCAGGGCGTTATCGCGGCCCCCGGGGGCTTGATCAACCAGTCTTCACAGAACAGTCGGAGAGCATCCACGCCGAGCAAGTCGGCGGCCACTTGCAAGATGCGGCGACTGAACACGAGCGTACGCATAGCGGCGTTGTCGCGGGCCAGATCGGTGACTTGTTTGAACGCAGCCGAGTACGCGCCGTCGCGGGCTTGCGTGGGGGATGCCTCAGGTGGAGCGCTTCGGATGGCCTTGAGCATGGCGGGCCGAGCGGCGATCAGGACGTCGCGGTGAAGCGCTTGGCGCACTAGAACGTGCCCGGTTTCGCGAAAGCGGCGGATTTGCTCGCGGCTCATGGCGATCGGCCGATCGAGTTCGGCGCGCTGGTAGGGAGTGGGAAAGTCGACGTCCGTCGGTACGTTGGCAGAAGTACGGGGCTCAGGCAGCCCGCGGGATCGAATCGGCACTGCAAGTCCGGCCAGGATTCGGTCGAACACTGCAGCGCTCGTGGGGAGCTGTCGTCCACGGTAGCTGAAGGCGAAGTCGCCGATCGTCTTGTACGCCGCCGAAGCGTTCGACGCAGGTTGGACCTCAATGACCGCGTTCACTTGGTCGCTCTGGACTGAGACGAGCAGTTGGTTGGAGGTTGCCTCGAGACCGGCGAGTCGCCACGCGCCGTCTGTGGCCGATGCAATCGCCGATTTGAGTTCGGCCTCAAGCGTCGACATGCTTACCCGAGCGGTTGCGCGGTGCCTGAGCCGCGCCGCGATCACCGGCGGTCGCTAGAACCATCCACATGAGCGTAGCGCACGGCTTCAGTGTCTGCGACCCCAGTTCAGTGTCCGCGACCCCAGTCTAGCCCCTAGATGCTAACCCTAGCGCGTTGAGTACGACTTCCGGCTGGAACGTCAGCATCATATTCATCTCCTGAAGCGGTTCGCAGGAGCATCCAGCGTCGGTCGGCTGCGGAAGCTGCTCGAGCGCCTCCATGTAGCCGATGTCTCGACCCGAGACCGAGCGCGAAGAGCGATGTGTGAGGAGGCAGGGCACGACGCTACCGTCTGGCATGACGTGGCAGAAGTATCGGGAGGCAAAGCAGGTGTCGCAGCCGTGCAAGCGGCGCCCCTTGCTGGCCAGCGCGTTCAGGTACGTGCGTGACGGGCCGACTGGTAAGCCCTCAGATTTTCTGCGGAGCAATAATTCGGCCAGTTCCCGGACGCCGTCGTCGTCAATGTCCGGTGAAATCGGCAAGTTGGTGTCGCAGTCAGCGTCATGCTCTAGGTGAAAATGAGCGCGGAACCCCATGCTCTTAGCCATATCGAGGACCGAATCGATGGTTTTTCGCCCCTTGGGGGTCACCACCGTCATCGTCACGACCTGAACGCCTCGCGATGTCGCGAGTTCGATGGCGCGCACGGCGCGGTCCCAGGAACCCTTTCGCCGCTGGGAGTCATGTACATCCTTAGGCCCGTCAATGCTGATGCATAGGACATCGAGCTGTTCGACGTCGGCGATGCGATCTTCGACGAGCCATCCGTTGCTGTTCATCGATGCGTGAACGCCGGACCGCTTCAAATGTCGAATGACGTCGCCGGCGTCTTGTCGCAGGAGTGGCTCACCGCCCATAACACTCGCGCGAATCATGCCCGCGGCGGCAAGTTCATCGATCGCGTGTAGCCAATCCGACGTCTCCATCTCGCCGTCTTGGATGTCGGGAACGTTGCAGTAAACACACCGGAAGTTGCATTTGTTCGTAAGGGACAGTGTCACCGCTAGGGGTAGTTTCTGGCCGCGTGCGCGGGCCGAGAGAAACTTACCGAGCGGGGACACCAGTTGGCGAACTTCGGAGATGACTTTGAGGCGCGTGCTCATGACAGCCTGAGCGCGTTCAGCACCGCTTTGGGGCGGAGCGCGAGAATCGAGTGCATTTCCATCAGAGGCTGCGAGGAGCATCCAGCGTCGCCTGGCTGCGTTAGGTCGTGAAAGGCGCGGAGGTATCCGAGGTCGTGCCCCGAAAGCATGGGCCCCTGATGTTGGGTCAAAAAGCACGGCACGACCATGCCATCAGGTCGCACCATGCACGAGTGGCGCGGCACAAGGCACTCCCGGCACGACTTCAGCATTCGACGCCCTTGCGTGCGGAACTCTTCAAGGAACGTTCTCGACATGGCAAGCGGCGCACCCTCGTTCTTTCGGGCCAATAGGTAGTTGGCCAATTCGGATAGCCGATGATCGGTCAGACCGGGGCCTATCGGGTTGCGCACATCGCAGTCGGCGTCGTGCTCAACCTGGAACCCTGCTCGGAATCCCATGTCGCTGGCCATCTTGAGCATTGAGTCGACATGGTCGATGCTCGCCGCCGTGACGGGCGACATGGTGACGACTTCGACGCCGCGCCCGACGAGTAGCTCGATTGCGCGGACGGCGCGTGCGAACGAGCCCTTACGCTGCCGCTGCTGGTCGTGGATAGCCTGTGGCCCATCGAGACCAATGCAGACCAGATCGAGTTTGGCGACGTCGTCCAGCTTGTCCTCGACTAGCCAGCCGTTGGTGTTCATTGCTGAGTGTACCTGGTTTTTAACCAGGTAGGAAATAATTGCGCCGGCATCTCGCCTCAAGAGGGGCTCCCCACCCATGAGGCTGCAGCGAATCATGCCTCCGGCTTTGAATTGGTCAATCGCTGAAAGCCATTCGTCAGTGGTGAGTTCATCGCGCTTGGTGCCCGGCATGTGGCAATAAACGCAACGAAAATTGCACCGATTGGTCAGGCACAGCGTTACCGCTAGCGGGAACTTGCGGTCGCGAGCGCGCGCTGACAAGAAGCCACCCAGCGGGACCGCGGCCCTCGCGATCGACTTTAGCCGCTTCAGGCTGCCGGTCTCGGGACCTATGTCGGCGTGCGCTCCCACCATCAAGCTGTCCCACACCGCATGGACCCTGTCAATGGACCGGAACCTCGTCGGAGGCCTTCGGTGCTCGTTCTTCGACGACGAACACTAGCTGCTCGAACAAGTCGTTCTCGATAAGCCGTGGCTCCCACGATGCGAGCTGTTCGCGGCGCGCGTCCCATCGAAACTTTAGGGTGAAGCATTCGGTCGTCGCGCTTGGAACGATCGTGATCTCCTGTGCATCAGCCGAGACCGTCCCATCCCTTGGCGGACTGTGAATCTCGACGCTTCGGCGGCCCGGCAAACCACAGTAGATGAGTGGTCGCAGAACCCGCGGGTGGCTTCCCCGTTGTGGGCAAACCGGCACCTGAAACTCGACTACGAGGGGGTGGGCTTCGGTGTGTGGGTACTCGATCGGGCTTTGAGCGAGCGGCAGCTCGAGGTCGCTATTGGAACCGAACTTGCGGCAGCGTACGTCGGCGGCCAACGCATCACACGCGGTTGCGCCCGTGGTCTGCACCCAAGTCGGGTACTCACACAGTCCCAAGTTGCCAGAGCGGCTCCAATGCACGGTACCGCACAACTCAGGTTTGGGCGAAGGGCCGCGGAGCAGCCTCACACCGACCGACGCGGGGGCATGGTCCTTCGAACCCCAGAGCCTCATCGAGTATTCCACAAGGTAGCTCGGCCCGGTTGTCGCCAGTCCGTATCCCCCTCGGTAATGTGGTCCGAGATCGTGGAGGTCTCGGAGTTGAAAGCGACCCTCGTGATAGCGCTCCACGCCGGTCGCATACATCACGGTAGCTCCGATTGCAGATGCTGCGAACAGGATGGCCAGCGACGTGGCGCTTAGCCAGGGGCGTTTGGCGAGGCCTATCTCGAACGCCAAGCCTGCCGCGATTGGCGCCGCCAGGGCGAAATAGTAGGGCCACAACGTGTTGCCGGTGACCACACCGCCGGCTGCGATCGTTATCAGTGTCGAGACGAAGGCGACGCCGAACGGACGGCGCTCGACTAGGGCGAGCAGGCGGCGCCGTGCTACTACCGCGACGACCACAGCGACCACTCCGAGCGCCACGGCGTCCAACTCGATCTGTCTCACGTTATGCCATCCGGCATACGGACTAGCGACGAGCTGTGCGGTAACGAACCCTACCGCCGCGACGGCTAGGTCGCGGGGTCGGCCGCGTAGCAGCAGCGGCAACCAAAGCGTGAACAAGAACAGATTCGCGATGTAGAAGCCCAGTGCGATGCTGAATGCGGCGCCGGCCGCAGCGTACGCAGCCGTTCTGCGACGACCGGTTGCCGTCCAGGGTACACAGGCGATCATCACAAACGGCGTCGCGGCCCATGGCGCAAGCGTCGGATGCCAGGCGATGAAGCCGGGCGCGAGCGCATACCACGTACAGAACAACGCCATGCCACCAGCGACAGCGGAGCGCCGGGTCGGAGCCACTGTCGAGCCCAAACCCGCTGCGATGGCGGTCA
>JAUIKB010000063.1 GCA_030430975.1 Polyangia bacterium | reverse complement strand
GTTTGCGGATGACGGTGCCCGGTTTGAGCCAACGGGTCTCGGTGATCTTGCGCTTGAACCGGTACGTCTTGAGCGTCTCACGACGAAAGGTCACGTCGGCGAACTTGCGCGCGCCCAGCAGCTGAACCGTGACCTTGTTTCCCTTCACCACCGCGTGCACAACCACTGGTCGCTGCCAGCGGTTGCGAAGCTTCAGATCAACCGACGGCCAGGCCACGGTCGAATCCAGACCGACCGGGATGTACGCGGAGGGACGCGAATGCGGATAGCGCTCCATGATGTCGAGCCCAGCGTACAGCGCCGCCGCGTGGAAGGTGCTGGACACCTGACACGTGCCACCGCCCACACCGCGTACCATCTCACCACGATAGATCTCCCATCCCGGTCGGAACCCGTTGGCGATCGTCCTCGCCCCCACGATTCGGTTGAAGCTGACGAGCTCGCCAGGCGCGAGGACCAGCCCGTCGAGTTTCGCTGCAGCCACCTCAATATTGGTTGCTCGATTGTTAGCGTCTCCGCCGCGAGAAAAGTGCGTCTCGAATTCACTGATGACCGTATCGAACTGCAGGGACCGCAGCATGGCCGTGTTCACCTTCGGAGGGATCGCCATACGCGGCGCATCGAGCGCGGTCTTCGCGCCGAACGCCAGCCTCCGAAGCCGGTCGGCCAATGCGTAGACATCCAGGTACTCGCCGCTACGATGCGCCACAACCTCACGCGTCTGCATGTTGAATCGCGCCGGGCGCGCCGGGCTGTCCGTAGTCTCCTTGAGCTGCGCCATACGAGCCGCCAGCGCGTCGGTGTCGACCCGGACAATCAGCGGCACATCGATCAAACCGCGACGGGCGTCTCGCAGCTCCGTGATCCGGACACCCCAACCGCCGCGCCGCCCGATCGCCGACGCTCGGCGTATCGAATCGGCCGTTTCAAGTCGGACCCCCAGCTCTGCGAGGGTTGCGTCATGCGACGTTCCGTTCACCCGCAGACTGACACGCCGCTTCGCTAGGGCGCTGGCACGAGCGCGAATGTGACGGTCGACGGACTCGCCCGGCGCGAGCTCGATTCCGCCCACCTTCAAGCCGATCACGGCGCCGTGAGGAGGGACGAACCGCGGCAACGCGACCCACGCCGCACCCGCGCCCAGGACGAGCAGTGTCAGCAGAAACAGAGGAACAGCTAGCGCGCGCATAGCGTTTAAGGAGGCAACGCCGCGAAAGTGTAGCGAATTCAGAATTTCACGCACACTGTTGGGTCCGGACCCAAAAGATATCGGTGATTTTTCCATCTACGCAGCCCTGTGGTATGCGGACGGCACCCAAACCCGGCGATTCGAGAGCAGCGCACATTGGCCAAAGCGAAGCCCAAACCGAAGATCGAAGTACCCACCGCGGCACAGGACCGCTTGCCGGTTGGGCGCGTAGGAATCATCGCCGGTGCTGGGTTCGTCTTCGGGATTGTCTGGCCGTGGATGGCCGGCGTTCAACTGGTGCCCAAACCGCCCAGCGAAGAGATCTCTGCGGCGCCCGCGCCGACTAGTTCATCCAAGAAGGCGAAGCCGCCCGCCGCCAGCAAGACCTCGCCCAACGCGGAGGAGCCGGCCGCCGAAGACAGGGTCCAAGTAGGTGCGGCGCTCATCCTCGGCTGTCGCGACAAGGGCGATAAGCGCGTCGCCAAGTGCGACACGATCGAGTTCGACGCGGTAGCAAAGCCCCGGCTCAAGACCCTGGCGAACTGCGCTGGCGCAAAGCTAGCGACGGGCGTTCTTTCGATCGGTTTTGAACTGGATTTCAAGACCGAAAAAATAACCAAGATCCAACGCGGCAAGAGTACGAGCGTCGCGGATGACGCATCCGTTGCGCTGGTCGAGTGCGCGAAGAAGGAGTTCGCGACCGCGTCGCTGTCCGGTATCGACCACAAGTATCCGAACTACACCATCTTCTACAAGGCGCAGTTCTTCCCGCCGGGGGCGGCGCCCAAGCCGGCCGACGGCAATGAAGGTGATGCTGGAGCCGGGGACACCAAAGCGAGCGGCTTCGCTGTCGTGAGTTGGAACGTCGCGCTCGTGCGGGACCAGCCGAAAAAAGAAGGCAAGCTGCTAGCTCGAGTGCTTCAAGGCACGCGGGTCGGCGTGGTGGCGAAGCAGAACGACTGGGTTCGCGTGAAGTACGACGCCAAGGGCAACGAAGGCTGGGTATTCCGGACCGCGATCGGCTTGTAGGAGCGGCCCTGTCCTCACGGGCTGACTTCCACGACTCTGCTACTATGACTCCCGTGTCGAAGTCCCCTAGCTCTGCGCCGCCTACGGGCGAACACGGCGAGAGCAGCGAGCAGGACCAAACACTCGCGCAAACCTCGACATCGAAACGCGACGTGGTGCTCGTGCACGGCGCCACCGAAGACGGCCAAGGCGTCAGAGTACTGCGGGCTCGAAACGCGCAGCTGGAACTCGGCACTGTCCGTCCCCTGCAGCCCGGCAAGCCGATCCACGGTGAAGTGGTTTCGCTAACGCCACGCGCGAACGCTCCCGAGAATGTCTACGACGTCAAGGTAGAGCTAGACTCGACACCGAGCCCGACCGGGGCTTCTGGACGAACGTCAGCATCGCGCTCGGGACCCGCGCAAGTTGCAACCGACCTGTACCGCAACAACTGGGACGCTATCTACAAGCGCAAGAAACGCGGCAGCAAACCCAACTGAGCCGCGCCTACAGCGCATCGAGAATCGGTTGTACCTTCGACCGAGCCACGACGAACGTCGCGTTCATCCCTTTGCGACGCGCGTAGTAGACCGCGGTGCCGCGCCACGAGTCGCCGGAACCGATTAGCAGCTCCACCGGCTCTGAGCGCTCACCGCGTGCCGGCTCGCGTTCGATGTTGATGCGCAGCACCGGTGAGGCAAAGCCCTCCGCGGGTTTCGCAGCCCCGGTGTGCACCGCCACGTCAGCGCGCAACGTCGACAGCCCTTCGATGATCGAGGCGATCCGGTCATCCGGAAGCGCAGGCCCGCTGTCCGCCTGCGTGAACCTGCTGCCCTCCTTTTGAAGCTGAACGCCGCGATCTGCTGACTTGAGACGGATCGACGTGACCTCCGCCGGATCCATCATCGTGACGGTTCGATCGATCAACAGCAGGGTCATCGCGTCGTACGCGGCCTTCGGCAGAACGAAGACGCCAGGGTCCGTCGTAAGCGAGCCGAAGTAGCCGCCACTCGTTCGGCCGCCGATGATCAGCTCGTGGGTCTTCGTCTTCTCGTCGTCCTGCTCGATCTCGGCGCTCACGCGCAGCGTGGGTTTCGCCAACCCAAAGCTGCCGTCGTCGTCGTCCCGCACCCAATGGTCAGCCGCCAGCGTGCTCACACGTGACATGAGATCCGCGGCGAGGGAACCGTCCGCAACGAACCCCTTCGGCGCGACTAGGGTGAAACCACCCTCGCCGTCGCGCTTCACGCGCTGTTTGATCCCGGCGCCTTCGACCGCGACCTCGAGCACCCGACTCGCGCGGTAGTCGAGCAGCTTGCGTGACCTCACCAGCGACGCGTCGGGCGCCAACGCGCGCGCGGCGTTCTGCGGCACCTTGATCACGGCGTCATCGTGGAGGCGTCGCACGTACACCGCGCCGTCGCCGTCGGGCTGGCTGACGTGCACTTCCTCGACCTTCGCATCTTTGGTCATGGTGGCTCCACGTAGCTCGATTTTCACCGCCGGCGGTTTCAGCCCGAGCGCCGCGAAGTCGGGGGACGGGATGAGCTCTCCCTTCGCCTGGAGCACCGCCTTCACCCGCTGATTGCCGGACTCAGCGTCGAGTTCCGCTTTCTGGGGCTTCGTGAGAACCCATCCTTCGCCGGAACGGTCGAGGGACAGCACCTTCTTGCCGGCGGACACGACGATGCTCTCTATTTCGTCGTCTCGAAGCGTAAACAAACCGCGATCGACCAGGTGCTCCGCCTTCGTTTCGAGGCCTGCCATCACGTTGCCGGGAACGCAGGCCGCAACCGGGTCTGGTTTTTCACGCAGCGCCACGGCTGATTTGGCGTCGGTTGGGCATGTCCCACCGACCACGACAACACCGACCGGGCTCCCCTTCTTCTTGGGCACCATCGTAACTCGCACGGTCGGCGCTTTGGCTTGAGCCTTCTTTGCCACCGCGACGTCGATGAAGCTGTCGGCCTCGATACGCGCGAACTGAGTCAGCACGAAGTCCAACGCTTCGCGGTTGACCCGATAGTCGTTCTGGATGCCGTCAAAGCGCCATCCGCCCCAGCTCGCCCGACGCAGCTTGCGCTCGCCCGACGCCCCCGCGATGACGATGCGGGCCAGCGCGGTAGAGAGGTATGGCATCACCTCCTTGGCCCGGAACATGTCGACCTTCGCGTTCATTTCGTCGGCAACGCTCTTGGCGATGATCACGACCCCAGGGTTCGGAACACCGGTGCCCGTCAGTTCGGCGTATACGGAGTCTTTCGGCTCCACCGCCGAGCCGCCGATCGCTATGCGGTAGGTGATCTTACCCATCGTGAGCTGGATGCGAGCAGCGGGGCGTTCTAGACCCATGCGCGCGCGGTCGACTTCGTCAGGCTTGATGCGGCGCTTGGCCTCAGCAAACTCGAACGTCGTCAGGTAGTCATCGACACTGTCGTACTCGGCTTCTTCTTCGAAGGGCTGCTTGATGGTCCAGATCGCGTCACCGTCTTCGTCAACCGCGGTGCGTACGAGTTCGATCTTTTCCCTGCCCCGCTCGATGACCACACGGGTGAAGTCGTCGTCGCGGAACGCTCCGAGCACCAGAGCCTCGCGCTGATCGAGCTCGTCGGTCGTAACGCGATCGGCGGTTCCGATCGTCGTCAGCACGAGTACGACGGCGAGCACCACCAGCCCGATATCGACGTAGCTACGGCGACGGCGTGCGGTGCTCATGACTTGTCCTTGGAGACGTCGCGGCGAGACTTGCGCTCGGTCTGGCGGCGCCGGAACAGAATGAACAAGCCGAGCAGCGCTGCGGCGCCCGGCATGTATATCAGGACGTAGTTACGGACCTCGTCGAGTGAGTCTTCCGTAATGTTGATGCCAACGTCGTGGGACGCCTTCTCCGGAACGCTCACGATCGGCGGCTTCGCCGCCAGCCAGGCGAGCGCACTCTCAACCAAGAGCCGATTGCCGAGCAGCGTGGACTCCCTCCAGTTCCGCCCCCACGCAACGTTCGCGGAGCCGATCACCACGCACCGAGACCCGTGTGCGTCATCGCCGCCCGCGGTCTTGGGTAGCTCCGCGGCCATCGCCAGCGCCAACGGACCGGCACTGTCGTTCGGTGACTTGGTTGGAGCCTTGCCAACGCTGACGAACGGGCGGATGTCCTTTACTCCGAACGCCTTCTCGCTCGTGGACAAGAGCGGCTGCGCGGATGAATTCGCTGTCGGACGGAGACTCTGAGCCGCGCTTACAACGACGCGGAAGTCGTTGAAGCGCTGTACAAGACCCTTCGTGATGGCGTGCGGTTTCGGCGTGACGAAGAACGTCTCGCCGAGCAAGCCCATCGGCAGCTTCGCGCGATCGTCGCCCTCGACGACAAAATCGAGCCCGAAGTCGATGCCGAACCGCTGCGCGACCGGCTCCAAACCCGTGGGCTGAATCCGCGCCTCGTCATCCACGATCGGATTCACCATCATCAGCAGGTTGCCACCTTTGGCCACGTACTCGTCCAGGCGCTGAACGGCGGACTTCGCGACCTTGACCTGCGGGCCTGCAACGACGACTACCTGGCAGCCGAGCAGCGGGTTCTTTTTCTGAGGTGTCACCAGGTCGACTGCGACCGGCTCGTAGTTGTCCTTCTTGATTCGGAACTTCAGCTCCGCCAAGCCCTCGGGGCCGCCGTCGTCTATCGACAGCTCTTGATGACCGCGCGTGAAGCAAACCTTGGCTACCCGCTTCTCGATGACGTTGCGGATACCCTCAGTCAGCGCCTGCTCGAGCTTGGGTCGGGCCCGGCCATCTTGTTCGTCATAGACGACCATGTCTGAGGTCGTGATAAACCAATGCTTGTCGCCCTTAGCCACGACGATGCTGGCATCGGTGACAACGCGTCCGTCCTCCGCTTTGCCTGCCTCGATACCGTACTTTTTCTGCAGAGCAACGAATTCTCCAGGACTTCGATCAGGGTCGACATAGCGCGCCCGTAGCTTAGACGTCTCGTTGCCGTAAGCCTGCAGCATGTGCTGCACGCTGACGGTCAGCGGGTCGCTCCGGCTCAGGAACACGATGACGTCGATGGGTTGGTCGAGCGAACGCAGCGTCTGCTGCGTCGCGTCGCTGAGCGTGTACAACCCGGAGCTAGTCCAATCCCAGCGCTTGTAGAAGCGCGCCGCTAGGATGTTGACGCATACAGCGATCACCGCCGCCGCGAGCACCGCGGCCACGCCGAGGGGTCGCGCCGACCTGCTCCAGCCGTCTCCAACGCCCTTGTCGCCGGCCTTCTCGCTCGCCGACTTCTTCGACGCCGCTGCTCGTTTGGCGTTTGAACCTCGCTTCGGGGTCTTTCGCTTCGTCGATCCTGAGTCGACGTCCGCGTCCGATGCTCTGTCGCTCGTTCGCTTCGCATCCGGTGCGTCTGCGGACGTGATGTCGCTGTATGAGTCTCTTTGCTCGCCTTCTTGCCGCTTCGCGGCGTCGGGTCGCTGCCGCTCCCCGGCGGGTTTAACTTTCGGCTCGGAAGAGTCGGTTCCAACCTCGGGCTCGGGCTCTCTTTGCTCGCCTTCATGCCGCTTCGCGGCGGTGGCTCGCTGCCGCTCCGCGGCGGGATTAACTTCGGTGTCTGATGGGTTGGATGCGGGCTCGATCTCGCTCGCAGACTCTTCCGCCTTCTGGATGGCTTCGTCGATGGCGCGCTTGGCTTCTGGCGAGTCGATCAACGTGTTGGCCGACCGCCGTTTCTTCCTCGGCTTGGCGCGTTCCACCGCTTCGTCGACGACTCGCATGGACTCGGGCGACTCGGTGAGCGTCTCCGTCTTGTTGCGCTTCTTGTTCGCCATCAGTCCTGCCTCCAGGAGTCGACGACCCGAACGGTTAGAAACAGCGGCAACACGGTGAGCGAGAGATCGAACACGATGCGACGAAGGTCGACGATCCCCTTCGAGAAATCATCCATCTGACGCAGGACGGACACGTGTGAAGACACGTCGCGCATAATACCGGGAGGGAATATGTACTCGCCGATCCCCATCATGAAGAGTCCGAAGATCACCAGCACGGTCAGGATGGCGGCGAGCAGCTGACTGCGACTCATCGCGCTCATCAGGATTCCGATCGCCAGGTATCCCGCGCCCACGCCAAAAACCCCGATGTAGCTTGCGCCAACCACCGGCCACGACACGTCGCCTGTCTTGCGAAGAATGACGATGTACAAGAGCGTCGGTAGCCACATCAGCGCGTACGTGCTGAGCGTCGCCAAGTACTTGCCCAGGACGACGGCCGTCGGCGTCACCGGCAGCGTCATCAACGCTTCGATGTTGCCGCTCCGGCGCTCTTCGGCGAACAGCCGCATGGTTAGCGCCGGACAGATAATGAGCAGCGAAAACACCAAAAATATCGACTGCCCGAAGTACGCCTGAACGGGTCCGCTGTCGATCGACAGGTTGGTCATGTTCGTGAAATGCTGAACCAGCAAGTAGAAACTGATCCCCTGTAGCAACAGGAACGCGACCAGGATGACCCACGCCAGAGGCGTGATCCAAAGGCTGAGCATTTCGCGCCGATAGATAGCCAGCGTGCCCTTCATGACTTCGCCCCAACGGTCAACTGGGCGAACACGTCTTCGAGACTGGCCTTCGTCGGCGCTGCTTCGCGTACATCAAAGCCAGCCGCCACCAGCGCGGCGACGAGTGCCGCGAGCGCTGCCCCTGCGTCGTCGATGTCGTCGTCAAACGTGGCCGTCAAGACGGTGTGCTTGTGACTGGGTTCGACCTTCGCGATGAAGACGCCTGGGACGTCTTCCGCCGTCGAGACCGCGACTTCTTCGCGCGATGACCCAAGCGACCCGAGCACGAGGCGCGCGCCGGCCGCACGCCGCATATCCCTCAGCTCATCGATCGTGCCCTCGGCCTGCAGCTCTCCGCGATCGATCACGATGGCGCGATCGCACGTCGCTTCGACCTCGCTCAGGATATGCGTCGACAACAGAATCGTGTGGCTGTCGCCCAGCTCTCGGATGACCGTTCGCACGTCGCGGATTTGGTTCGGGTCAAGCCCGGCCGTGGGCTCGTCCAGTATCAACAGCGGCGGTGTCGATACCAACGCGTCGGCGAGGCCGACCCGCTGCCGGTAAC
Organism: Polyangia bacterium; assembly: GCA_030430975.1. GTDB lineage: Bacteria > Myxococcota_A > Polyangia > Polyangiales > Polyangiaceae > JAUIKB01. The sequence continues at coordinate 3,732 of JAUIKB010000063.1, read as the reverse complement.
CCTTCGATAGGTGCTGTATCAGGGTGTCGGCCATCTCGCTTACGCGCGCCAACTCCATCGCCCGATCGATCGCAGCGCTACGCTTGGAGCGCGACACACCCTTCGCTTCGGCACGGAAACGCAGGTACTCCCGGGTACGCATCTCCGGGTACAGGGGGCAGGCTTCCGGCATGTAGCCGATGCAGCCGCGCGCCTTGAGCGAGTCGTCCACGATATCGAACCCGTTGATGGACACGCTGCCGGTGGTCGCGCCGAGAAAACCTCCGAGGATCCGCAGCGTGGTGCTCTTGCCAGCACCGTTTGGGCCTAAGAATCCAACCACCTCGCCCGCACCAACCTCAAACGAGAGGTCGCGAACGGCGACGACGGTTCCGTAGTCTTTCGTCAGGTTTCGTACGTCGATCACGCGGGGCTTCGGTGTACTGCGGCGTGTCGATCGCCGCAATCGAATGAGCGCGGACGACACGCCACCCCACTACTTGCCCGGCTTCACCGGTTTATGCACTTATTGACGTATGCGGCAGCTGTACGGATGCTTAGCGCTCGCGACCGCCATCGCGACGGGATGCAACAACACGGCTAAGGACGGGCCCAAAGCAGCGGGAACTCCAAGTCTCGCCGCGACTCAACCGCCGACACCCAGCGCACCCGCGCCGGCTACCGGCCGGCCAAAGGCCTCGGCGGTTCCGGCCGCCAGCGCGCCCCCGGCGACCAGCGTTGCATCCGCCGCTCCACCGCCGCCGGCGGCTCCACCGGGCATGCTGATCGTGCCCGGCGCCACGTTCAATCGCGGTGCCGACAGCGGCGGCGAGCGCGACGAGCGACCTCGCCATCAAGTGACGCTGCCCGGCTTCTTTCTCGACAAAACCGAGGTCACGAACGGGCAGTACCTGGAGTGCGTTGGAGCGAAGAAGTGCCGCATGTATCGAACCGACGGCACAGCTGGGAAAAAGGAGTTTCGGGGCAAGGACCAGCCGGTGATGGGCGTCTCATGGGACGACGCGAAGACGTACTGCGAATGGAAAGACCGCCGACTTCCGACCGAAGCGGAATGGGAATTGGCAGCCGGCGGCACGGACGACCGCACCTATCCATGGGGTAACGACAAGCCGGACCGAAAAAAGCACGGCTGTTTTGCGGGTTACGGCTACCCCAAGCCGGTCGCTTCGTTTCCCGAGGGCGCCGGTCCATATGGCCATCTGGACCTCGCCGGCAACGTCTGGGAATGGGTTCAGGACATGTACGATCCCTATGCGTACCGCCGTGATACTGCCAAAGTGGGCAAACCGGGCAGCTGCGAACAGATCACCGCGACGCTGGACGAGCTGCGCAAAACGAAGCAGTTCGGGTTCACGGGTAGCAACCCTATTCCGGTCGAGTGTGAACGCGTGCTCCGGGGCGGAGCCTATAACTACCGGGGTGACGGCCTCCGCGTGACGAATCGCGTTCATCATCCTGGCACCTGGCGATTGCCCATGGCCGGGTTCCGTTGTGCCAAATCACTGCAATCCGACGAGCGAAAAGAGTAGTATCGAGCCGATGTCTTGCTCTACCCGCTCCTCACGCCCGTTCGTCGGCGCTCTGCTCAGCCTCGGTCTGTTGGCGTCAGCGCTTCTAGCTTGCAAGAGCAACGTCCGCGTGGCGGTCGACTGCAAAGGCAACAAGACCGCCATCGTCTGTTCGGTAAAGCACGTGGAAGGCAACTCCAACGCGAATGCCTGCTGGGATCTGCACTTCACATGTCAGAACGGCACGCTGGTCACCGGCTCGGCCTGCCAAACCGTGTCCAAGGGCGCGACCGCGACGAAGACGATTCCGCTCACGCAGCTGACTAACTCCGCTCAGTGTGACCGCGTCTCTAGCTCTGAAGTCAAAAACCTAAAGATTACAAGACAGTAGCCACTTCGAGCCGCCGCTGGGCACCACCGGGTCCGCGCCGGCGGCATGCGCCAACGCACCCGGGAATGCCGCGGGATCGGCGCTTGTTAACGGGAAAGCGGCACGAGCAAATCCGCGAAAATTGGAGCGAATCTTTCGCCTGGAGCTTTCGTCTCTTCCATCGTAGGCGAAGCGAGTGTTAGCCACCGCAAAGTCGCCGCGTTGAAGCAGGTAGCATGATGAAACGAACTTTGATGATTGTCGGTATCGCCGTTTGCGCTAGTCCGCTGGCGCTACTTCCATCGATGAGCAGCGCCGATGCCAAGAGCAAGAAGCGACTGAGCGCCAAGGCCAGCGCCAAGCAGGTCCAGAAGGTCTACGACGGAACCAAAACGTTCAAGTCCGGCTTCAAGCAGCGGTACACCATCAAGGCGTACAACAAGCGCAAGAAGAGCAACGGTACCGTCATCTTCAAGAAGCCCGGCAAGATGAGCTGGCGCTACAAGAACAACGGAAACCGGGTGGTCTCGAACGGCAAGATCATCAAGGTTTACGAAAAAGAAAATAAACAGATGTACGAACAGCCGGTGAAGAAGAGCCAGTACCCGGCTGCGCTGTCGTTCCTCGTCGGTGAGGGTAATCTTCGCAAGCAGTTTCGGCTCCGCAAGATCAGCGGCAAGCGCATGAAGTTTGAAGGCGGCTATGTCCTGGTCGGGAAGCCGCGCAAGAAGACCCCCGCCTATCAGAAAGTACTGCTGTACGTCGATGGCAAGACCAGCCAGGTGCGACGTGTGCTGTTACTCGACGCTCAGGGCAACAAGAACCGATTCACGTTCGTTAAGCCTGTCATCAACAAGGGCGTGAAGAACTCCGAGTTCAAGTTCACGCCGCCGAAGGGCACGCGCGTCGTCCGTCCCTAGTCGACGGGATGATTCGATACGAACAGGTCAAGACGACCGCGGGTGTACTCACCGCGGTCGTCACGCGTCAGGGCGTGGCGATGATCGAGTTCGGCGAGATGAGCGCTAGCGGAGTCGCGCGCCGGTTCGGCGCGTCAGCCGAAGACATCAAGCCCGACAGACTAAAGGTCAGCGGCGAGTTGTCCCGCTACTTTGAAGGGAAGGTGCGCCGCTTTCGCACCAAGGTCGATCTTCGATTGGTCAGCGGGTTTCGGCGACGTGTGCTGGAAGCGCTGTTGACGGTCCCGTTCGGCGAACTGGTGACGTACGGTGAGCTCGCTGCGATGGCGGGCAGCCCCGGCGGGGCGCGAGCAGTCGGCGGCGCTATGCGCACCAACCCCATTCCGATCGTGGTGCCTTGTCACCGGGTTGTGGCCGCGGATGGAACCCTGGGTGGATTCTCGTCGGGGCTGGACCGAAAACGTGTCCTGCACCGAATCGAGGGCATCGCGGCCCGCACGGGCGGGTGGGTGCCTTCTAAGCGTCGCGCTCACTCGTAATCCCGCCTGCGTCGTCCATGCAGAGCAGGGCGCCTGAACCCCGAAGCGGGCAGAGCTAAGTAATCGGAGATTACTGCCGCACCCCCGAAGCAGGTGTCAAAGCCAAGTGCCCGTGATCAGTGATGTTGCTCCCGACACGTGTGTCGTCCGGGTTTGGAGGTCGGACCCCGCCGCGGCCGCAACTCCGCTTTCAGCCGGCGGCGGACTCGATTACCCACGGACGCATGGAACTTCGCCCCATCACCGACGTCGCCGCCGATCTCGGCATCTCCGAACAGCACCTCATTCCTTACGGCCGCGATAAGGCCAAAGTGGAGCTGGCAGCGCTCGAGCGCCCCGCCAAGGGCAAGCTCGTCCTAGTGTCGGCCATGACGCCGACCAAGGCTGGCGAGGGC
>JAUIKB010001106.1 GCA_030430975.1 Polyangia bacterium | reverse complement strand
GCGCTGACGGTCATGCTGTTGCTCGTCGCAGGCGTGGCGGCTTGGCTTGGTATCGCGCGGCAGGAGGACCCGCGCTTGACGCCACGCGTTGCCATCGTGACGACTCGCTTTGATGGCGCGACAGCGCAGCGCGTCGAGGCCCTGGTGACGGAGCCGATCGAGGCCGAGGTGCGCCAGCTGTCGTCGGTCAAACTCGTGCGCTCTACGTCGGGTCCAGGTGTCTCGGTCGTGATTGTGGAGATCAAGGATACGCTCAAGGCTGCGCAGGTCGAGCGCGAGATGAGCCGGCTGCGCGACGCGATCGCCGATGCGCGCCTGCCGCCCGGCGCCGCGAAACCGAGCTTCGACGACGAGCGTTTCGGCGCGTATACGCTGATCACCGGGCTTCGCTGGGAAGGTGTGGGCGACGCAGATCTCGGCATGCTGACGCGCCTCGGGCGGGATCTCAGGGAACGTATGCAGGGCGTTCCCGGCACGCAGCTGGTTAGAGTTTACGGCGCCCCGCAAGAGGAAGTCGTCGTTACCTTGAAAGACAGCAGCGCGTGGAATGCCGGCTGGTCACCAGCGCGCATCGCTCGTGCCCTAAGTGCGGCCGACGTGAAGCAGCCGGCGGGGACGTGGACGAAAGGGCGCCAGCGATTTGCTGTGTCCGTGGCGGGCGAATTCGACTCGCTCGACCGACTACGTGACGTCGTGCTGGAGCACCGCGCGAACGGGGCCCTCAAGCTCGGAGATATTGCCGAGGTTGACTACGGCGTGCGCACTCCGCCGCACGAACTGGCGCTGATCGACGGCAAGCCGGGCGTGATGGTCGCCGCGCGGATCCTGCCGAAACAGAAGCTCGGTCCGTGGGCGCAGCAGGCGAAGGCTGTCGTGAGCGATTTCGACGCAGCGCTTCCAGACACGGTTCATGCCGGGCCGATCTTCGACCAAGGCGTCTACACGCAGGCGCGACTGAGTGCCTTGGCTCAAAACCTCTGGATCAGTGTGGCGCTGGTGTTGACGGTGCTGTTCGTGACGCTGGGCTTTCGGTCCGCGATCGTCGTGACCGTATCGTTGCCACTTACGCTGTTGATAGCGGTCGCGGCGCTTTATCATAGCGGATATTCGCTGCATCAGATGAGCATCACAGGTCTGATCGTCGCGCTCGGGCTGCTGGTCGACAACGCCATCGTGATGACCGATGCGGTACGGCAACGGTTGATGAGCGGCCGCCCACGCTTGGAAGCCGTCCGCGAAGCGGTTCAGGAGCTGTGGCTGCCCTTGCTCGCATCGACCGTCACTACAGTGCTCGCGTTCCTACCGATCGTACTGCTGCCGGGGTCCGTGGGCGAGTTCGTCGGCTCGATCGGCGTCAGCGTGATTGTTACCGTCGTCAGCAGCTACGTCGTGGCGCTGACACTCGTGGCTGCGGTGGCAGGCAGGTTTCTCAAGCGCGGTGCGTCGGGCGTTTCGCCGGCGTCCGGTTGGAGAGCCCCGTTTGCCTGGGGCGCGGCTCGCATTCGCGCCGTGCGCGTGGCTGTGGGGCGGTTCGGGTCGGGCCTCTTGGGTCGAACCGTTCGTCAGGTGCTGCGCGCGCCACGCCTGACGGTAGCGCTGATCGCGGCGCTGCCGGTGATCGGTTTCGCCTTGGCCACTCGACTGCCGAATCAGTTCTTCCCGCCCTCCGATCGTGACCAGGTAGAGATCCGCGTCGAGCTGCCGAGTCAGACTAGCATCGCCGGGACGCGTGACGTGGTGGCACGGATCGACGCGGACCTGCGCGCGCAACCCGAAGTAGTCAGCGCTCATTGGACGATCGGACGCAGCGCACCTTCGTTTTTCTACAATGTGACGGAATCGATCGAAGGCCAACCGAGCTATGCCCACGCGCAGGTAACGCTGCGCTCAGCGAATGAGGTCCACGCGTTCCTTAGCCGGATGCAGCCGCGTCTCGACATGGGCTTCCCCGAAGCTCGCAGCGTGATGAAAGAGCTGCTGCAGGGGCCACCCGTGAATGCGCCGCTGGAGGTTCGGGTCGTGGGGCCCGATCCACGTGAGCTGCGTCGACTTGGGGATGAGCTGCGTCGCCGCATGAGCCGAGTAGCGGGGGTCACGCACACGTCGGCGAGCCTCGACGCTGCTCAGGGCAAGCTTCAAGTAACGCCAGACGAAGCGCTGGTGGCGAGCGCTGGCCTACGACTCGACGACGTAGCGACCGAGCTACGCGGCCAGTTGTCAGGTGACGTTGGGGGAGCG
>JAUIKB010001105.1 GCA_030430975.1 Polyangia bacterium | reverse complement strand
CTGTTGCTTGTAAGTACCCTGAAGCAGTCACAATCCATTCATCATCTGTATTGGACACATCTAAACCAAACTCTGGCATTTTGTGGTCAGCAGAAAAACACGGCGCGGCAAACAGCGCGCAAAGCAGCGTCAGAGATTTATTCATTGGAATACCTATCAGAAAGACTCGAAAAGAAAAAAGGAGCCACTTAAATCAAGCGGCTCCTTGCTACTTACCCTTATGCGATTTGGTTTACGAGCGCTCAACGCGGTCGCGAATCTCGGGTACGCCGGCGTGAGGTTCCTGAAACCTGTGTACCCGGGGGACACGGTGCGAACGGTCAGCGAAGTACTCGGCAAGAAGGAAAACCGCAGCGGCAAGAACGGCATCGTCTGGGTGCGATCGACGGGTACGAACCAAGATGGTGACACGGTCCTCGAATATTGCCGGTGGGTGATGGTGCACAAACGCGATCCCGGCGCGCCGACAGGCGCTGCGGATAAACCCGACATGCCTGCGGAGGTGAGCGTCGCAGAGCTGGTGGTGCCCGAGGAACTCACGCTGCACAACTATCGGGCGTGGCCCAGCGGGGGCAGTGCGTACTTTGACGATTACGAGGTCGACGAGGTGATCGATCACGTGGACGGCATGACGATCGAAGAGCCGGAGCACATGATGGCCACGCGGCTCTATCAGAACACGGCCAAGGTTCACTTCGACGCGCATCAAGCAAAGGCCACGCGCTTCGGGCGGAGGCTGATGTACGGCGGGCACGTGATCAGCGTCGCGAGGTCGCTCTCGTTCAATGGACTGCAGAACGCGCTCGGCATTTTGGCGTGGAACGCGGGGGCTCACGCGAACCCGACGTTCGCGGGCGATACGCTCTACGCTTACTCCAAGGTCCTCGACAAGCAGCCCCTGCCTGGGCGCGAAGACCTGGGCGCGCTGCGACTACGGCTGGTCGCGTGCAAGAATCTGGAGGACGACAGGACGCCTTACAGGGTCGAACGCGACGGCAAGCAGGTGTACGAGCCATCCGTCGTATTGGACCTCGACTACTGGGTGTCGATGCCGCGTCGGCCCGCGGCGCTAGACGCCTAGATCGCTTCCCGGCGCTCTCGCGAGCTGTCGGCTTGACGCCGAACGATGGGTCGCCCACGACGAAGCCATGACGACTCATCTCGAAGACTTGGCGCTGCTCAACGCGCGCGAACTCCAAGCCTTGTTCAACAAGGCGCTCAAGCCGGATTGGGAGGCGCTGGTCGACTATGAGTTTCGCGGATTCAACGAACCCAAGATCACCAAGCTGCTGGGCTTTCAAAAGTTTAAGAAGGGTTTCTATCAGCGCGACGGACTTCGGTGCGGCTACAACATCCCGGTCGAGCAAGGACCGCTAGCGGCGCCCTGGGTGTGCAAGCCCAGTGACGCCGAACCGAAACGGTTCGGCTTTTTTAGCGTGCTGCCCATTGAAGACTTGGCTGCTGGATATCAAGAGCGCGAGTCGCTGCTGTTGAATTACGCCGACGGACGAAACTCATTGTTTGAGGGCAAGTTCCTGCGTGACTACGTGCGTCAGGTCGAACCCGAAAATGAGTCCCTCTACCTCGGCAAGGCGTATTCCGAAGTGGCTGGTCGGCAGATCATGCCGACGTTCTTCATCATCGAGCGGCATCGCAAGGCGCCTGCGGGCGCCGAGCGGATCTAGGAGACGACGGCGGTGGCCCAGCGGCGTGGTAGACTGCAGCATGATTCGCCACGCTCTGCCCACCCTGATGGTCGTCCTGTTTGCGTCCGGGTGTTCGGGCGGTGAAGAAGTCGCCGAGGGCGCCGGCGGCGGCCCCAGTGGCGGCGGTGGTGGGAATGGTGGCACGGCGTCCGGGGGCGCTGCTTCCGGCGGCGGTGACTCTGGACTAGACCTCGACGTGCCGGAGAACGGATTCCAGGTCCGCACGGTGGGCAAGACGATCCAATCAGGTGAAGACGCCGAGTACTGCGAGGTCGTGCAGCTACCGGGGACGCCCGACGATACGTACTACGTAACCCGGCTGGAGGCGGCCATGACGCCGTTCTCGCACCACCTGATCACCCAGTACATGACACCGGGCGGCGAGGCCGACCAGAACTCCGAAGTGGGTGAAGTGCGGACGTGCATCACGCCTGATGTGTATGGACAGGACATCAAGCCGGTGATCGGATCCCAGCAGCGTTACAGGGAAACCGCATTCCCTCAGGGCGTTGGGCGGATCTTCAAAGGCGGTTCCAAG
>JAUIKB010000062.1 GCA_030430975.1 Polyangia bacterium | reverse complement strand
CGCACGTCGGACCGTGTCCGTGAAATGACCGCGCGGTAATTCCGGCGCTGGCCGTGAGAATTCAACGTCGGTCAGTTCTCGGCTGACCGGTCGTGAGAATTCAACGTCGGTCAGTTCTCAGATGTGGGGCCGGTACAACCTGACCGTGAAGTAACTGGGCGGGTGGTGGCGAGAATTATTGGACGGTCGTTTCGGTGCTGGTCGTTCCCACGCGGGTCCGGTGACTTCGGTCACCGACGCGACCGTTGACTAATTCGGATTGCAGCCGCCGTAGACGTCGAGCCAGCCGCACGGTCCGTTGGCGGCGATGCAGCAGGGTATTTGGCCGGGAGGCGCGGGGCAGGCGGACGGAATGCACGTGCCGCCGGCACCGCCGGTTCCGCCGCTGCCGGTTCCGCCGCCGCCAAGACACATGGTGTCGAATCCCGCGCAGTAATTGAACCGAGTGATGCAATCGGTTTCGGTCGCGTTGACGCCCGACAAGCAGTAGAAGCAGTTGGTGGGATCGCCGACGATGTTGGCGCATGCGCTGATGCACGATTCCTGCGCGCAGGCAGCGAACTGGAACTCGCAATCGGCGCACTGGGCGTTGCTCGGGGCGTGACCAGTGTTGGCGCCGACGCATCCGGAAATACAGGTGCGTGTCTGTTGATCGTCGCTGGCGTCGTGGGTGCAATCCGTTTGCCCGCACACGACGAGCGCCGTGGCGACGATTGGCAGCGGGTCGCAGTACTCCTGTTGTTGGCTGATGCACACGTTGGGCGCGACTGCTGGTGCGCCGCCTCCACCATCGCCGGCAGCGCCAACGGTGCCTCCTGTGCCGGATCCCGCTGTGCCGCCCGCAGCCGGCGGATCGGAGAAGTCGCGCTCGGCAGTGCACGCGTTGGTGACGGCCAGCACGCAGCCGATTGACCAGCCGACGAGCGTCATGCGGCGCATCGCGTCCCATCGATGGTTCATCGCCCGAGTGATTCTACTTCGAAGCGTTTGAGTGGTCTGGTCCGATGTGGTTGCTCGGGATCCTCCGTGATGTTCGTGGCGGCGCCACCTGACCGCGCAGTAATTCGGTGGCGGCTCGCGAGATTTCAACCACGGTCGTCTCTTCCAAGTCCCGTGAACTGGCTTGCGCGTCCCCGCAGTTCACTTGACAGTATTACTTCTCATGAATAGTAATATGTGGTGCCGGTCCACGAGCAGCTGCTTCAGACTCTGGAATCATTGGGTTTTTCGCCGATCGAGGCGGAGGTGTACGTTCTGTTGGTGCAGCGTCCGGCTTCGACCGGGTACCGGATTGCTCAGGAGCTCGGCAAGGCGGCGGCCGGCGTATACAAGGCCGTCGACGCGCTCGCCTTGAAAGGCGCGGTCGTCGTGGACGATGACGGGGCGAAGCTGTGGCGAGCCGTTCCGCCGGACGAGCTGTTGAGTCGCCTCGCACGTGAGCACAAGCAGCGCGTGGCTACGGCGCGGGAGTCGCTCAGCGCGCTAAAGGCTCCCGCGGACGACGAGCGCGTGTACCGTCTTCAAGACTTTGACCAAGTTCTGGAGCGGTTCTTTCAGATGCTGGAGCGCGCCGCAGGAATGGTGGTCGTCGATCTGTTTCCGCGCAGCGTCGGGCTGGTACGGGACGCGATCGAGGCGGCGCACCGGCGCGGAGTGACGGTTGTGGCGAAAGTCTACGAGCCGGTCGACCTGGACGTCTCGTATCAGGTGCTCTCAGCCGAGGCGCAGCGCTTGCTCACCGCATGGCCGCTCGATTGGCTCAACGTCGTCGTCGACGGTTCTGAGCACCTGCTCGCGCTCGTCGACTGTCGTGAGCGTTCCGTGCATCACGCGACGTATACGAGCAGTACCTATCTTTCGCTGCTGTACCTGAGCGGTATCAGCTCCGAGATCCGCCTCGACGGGCTGCGCGGCGCGATCGCCGACGGCGCGGATGTCGACCAACTGCAGAAGCTCATGGATCAGCATCACGAGATCTTTACGGCGCGCTCGGTAGCGGGCGCGCGCGCGTTCCTGCAGCAGATCGGCAAACGTGCGGTGACGGCCAATGCTGGCAGGGCGAGCTGAAGGGACATCATGTTGCAGGTTCGTGAACTAGGCAAGACGTATCCCGGCGGCGTCGCGGCGCTGAAGCTGGTCGATCTCGACGTGGAAAACGGCATGTTTGGGCTGCTCGGTCCTAACGGAGCTGGCAAGTCGACGTTGATGAAGATCCTGGCCGGCGTACTCGAGCCGAGTTCGGGTGCGGTTCACCTAGACGACATGGATATTATTGCGGACCCGACCTTCGTACGCGCTCGGCTCGGTTATCTGCCGCAGGACTTTGGACTAAACCCCGAGCTGACAGGGGAGCAGATGCTGCGGTATCTGCTCGAACTCAAGGGGGTGTCGGCGCCAAAGGGCATCAAGCACCTCAGCCACGAGCTGCTCGAGCGCGTGAACCTGACCGAAGCCCGCGGGCGAAAGGTCGGCACGTATTCCGGCGGCATGAAGCAGCGGGTGGGCATCGCACAGGCGATCGCCGGCGATCCGCGTATCGTGATCGTGGACGAGCCGACGGTCGGCCTCGACCCCACCGAACGCAACCGCCTGTACGGACTGTTGGCGGAGCTGGCGATCGATCGAATCGTCATCCTGTCGACGCACCTCGTGGAGGACATCGCCATCCTATGTCCGCGATTCGCTCTGATTCGGCGCGGCAGCGTGGTTGCGGACACGACTCCGAGCGCCGCACTGGCGAAGCTAGCGGGCGGATGCTTCGAGGGCGCCGTCGACCGTGGCGAGTTAGCGAGCCTGAGCGAACAACACCGGGTGACCCGCTCGTTCTTGGTCGCGGGCCAGCACCGCGTTCGGTTGTTCGTCGATGATGGCGATGCGCCCGCCGGCTTCACGTCAGCAGCGCCGACGCTGGAGGACGCTTATCACGTACTGCTCGGCAGCGTCGACGCCGGGGTCGACATCGAGGCGGCGTCCGCGTGAGATCGTGTTGGCGTGTCGTCGCCGGGTCGGAATTCGTCCTGACCTTGAAGCGCCCGCTGTGGTGGGTGCTGGTCGGTCTGCTGACCGTGCTGAGCTTTGGCATCTCGACCGGATCGATGAAGGTGAATTCCGGGGACTCATCGGTCGGCGGCAAGTCCGCCTGGGTGACCTCGGAGGTTTCGATCACGTACCTGCTGTCGATCAGCTTGCTGTTGTATCTGTTCTTTGCGCTGATGACGGCAGGCACGGCCGTGCTGCGCGACGACGAGCAGAACACGTTGAGCCTGCTGCGCCCGACACGGCTTACGCCGGCCGAGTACGTGCTCGGCAAATCGGTGGGAGTGTTCGGTGCGTTTGCGCTGGCTGGGGTGGTTCAAGTCGCGTTGATGGTGCTGTGCAACCACCTGCTGCATTCGACAGCGGATACGTGGATCGGGCCGCTTCAGCCCGCCGCGTACGTCTTGCCGCTGCTCACCCTGCTCTTGCCCAATATCGCGCTATTTGTCAGCGTCGGCGTGCTGACGGCGCTGGCGTCGCGGCGCGCCGTAGCGGTCTACATCGTTCCGGTGTTTGTTCTGCTCGTCTGCATGTTTTTCCTGTGGGATTTCGAGCCGACCTGGCTACCGACGTGGCTGGACGGTGGGCTCATGATCGCCGACCCGTTCGCGCTACGCTGGATTCTTGAGACTGTCTTGGCGGCCGACCGCGGGGTGGACTTTTACAATCACGCACGGCTGCCGTGGGATGGCGTGATGGTTGGCAATCGTGTTCTGGTGGTGGCGACAACAGCCGCCGCGACGTGGCTAGCAGTCCGACGCTGCCGCTCGGTATGGCGCACTCCGACGGCGTCGCGTCGCAAGCCACGGCAAGCTGTCAGAGCCGGTGAGGGCCGGAACGCCGCGGCCGTGCCTGCTCCGCTAGCGACCCTGGGGCAGCGACAGCGAGCGCCGAGTGTCTGGCGGAGCATCGTCACGGTGGCGACGTTCGAGCTACGGATCTTGGCGCGACGACCCGGGCTGTATCTGTTCATCCCGCTGCTGCTGGTCTTTGTGGTGAGCAAGATCTGGGGGGTCGAGGGACCGTTTGGAACCGGCCTGATCGTCACGGCCGGGTCCCTGGGCGTTGAGGCGGTGATCTTGCTCACGACGCTGATCTGCTTGGCGCTGCTGTTCTATACCGTGGAGTCGCTGCACCGCGAACGCGCGCAGAAGCTAGACGGCATCTACTTCAGCACGCCGATCGCCTCGTCCGCGCTGGTGGTGGGCAAGGTGCTGGCGAACTTCGCTGTAGCGCTGTTTGTGCTCACGGTGCTGACCGCGGGCGCACTCCTGGGTCTAGCGGCGCATCCTGAGTCGACCGCCGCCGTCACGCCGCTGCTGCTCGTGTGGTGGGTGCTGCTGTTGCCGACTCTTCTGTTTTGGATCGCGGGCGTGTCGGCGGTCTACGCCGCGACGGGACACCGACTGGTCACGTATGGCGTTGCGTTCGGCGGACTCGTGTTCACCGGCTATGGTTTGGTGACGAACGAACTCAGCTGGCTCACCAACTGGCCGCTGTGGGGCACGCTGCGCTGGAGCGACATCAGCGTATTCGAGCTCAACCGCACTGCACTTGTGCTCAACCGCGTCGGCGCGCTGGTACTGGCGGCGCTCTTGCTTCAGGCGGCGATCCGTGTGTTTCAGCGCCGCACCCGCGACCCGCTGCGCTCTCGACTCGGCGTGGCGGGTCGACTGCGCGCAGCGAGGGGGTTGGCGCCGCTCGGTATCGGCGCGCTCGGCATCCTGATCGCCCTGCAGCGCGTCGTGGCGGCTGGGCCGGACGGCGATCGTGCGAAGAATTTCCGGGAGGACTACCGCAAGGCTCACCACGACACGTGGCTGCGCGCGGCGACGCCTGGCCTCGCCGACGTGCAGCTCGATCTCGATCTCGAACCGGCCGAGCGCGCGTTCAGGGTGGACGGCGCGTACACCGTGGTCAACCACCTGACGAAGCCGATACCGCGCTTTGCGGTGACGACCGCCGCGCACTTTCGCGACGTGCACTGGACGCTCGGCGGGGAACGCATCGAACCCGAAAGCAAGGCGGGGCTCGTCGTGATCGAACCGAGCAAGCCGCTCGGCCCGGGCGCCAAGCTGACGTTGGGTTTCCGCTATCGAGGCAAGTTTCCGGCCGGCAGCAGCCGTCACGGCATGAAGGCCGACCAGTTCATTCTGCCGTCCGGTGTCGTGCTCACGTCGTTCGGATTGAGCTCGGTAGGCGCGACAGCGTTTCCGGTGGTCGGCTACATGAACGGCGTCGGCGTCGACCGAGACAACAAGACCGAGCCGCGTCGTTTCTTTCCCGGGTTTCACGAGCGACGGCTCGATCCCTACCTCGGGTCGCCGACCACATTCACGAGTCGCATCCGGATCACCGGTCCTGCCGACTTCACGTTCAACTCGGTCGGTGAACAGACGTCGGACCAAACCGAAGGTGACCGCCGCACGGTCGTCTGGGAGGCGAAGGAGCCGGTGCGGTTCTTCAACGTGGTCGGAGCGCGGTACCAGGTGCGCCGCGGCAAGGGCGTGGCGGTGTTCTATGACCAGCGCCATCCCCACAACGTCGACGTGATGCTTCGGACGCTCGAAGCCGCCCGGAAACACTACGGCGCTTGGTTCGGTGAGTATCCCTACGCCGAGCTGAAGCTGAGCGAGTTTCCGGCCCTGGCCACGTACGCCCAGGGGTTCCCGTCGAACATCACGTTCGCGGAGGGCATCGGCTTTCTCGCCGACGGAAAGCTGAACGCGGCGATGGGCATCACCGCTCATGAGGCCGCGCATCAGTGGTGGGCGAACTTGCTCACACCCGGCGAGGGACCCGGCGCCGCGGTGCTGGCGGAATCGTTGTCACATTTCTCGACGCTGCTATTGCTGGAGCAGCTCAAGGGGCCGGACGAGACCCGGGCGTTTGCTAAGATGCTCGAGCGTCGCTACCTCAAGAATCGACGGACCGACGGTGAGCGTCCACTCAGTCGTGTGGACGGATCGCGCGAAGGCGATACCACGCTGTTTTACGAGAAGGGCGGCATGGTGTTCTGGATGCTCATGCACCAGGCTGGGCGCGAGCCGTTGCTCAAGGGGTTGAAAAGTTTCATCGCTCAGTACCGCAACGGACCCGATTATCCCGCCGTGCCGGATCTGCTCCGGGCGTTGCGCGCGCACGCCGCTGATGGGCCGGACTTCGATCGACTGAGCCACCAGCTGTTCGAACAGGTGGTCTTGCCGGAGTACCGATTGACCGACACGACGAAGCGCCGAGTGGACGCCGGGTGGCAGCTGTCGGGCACGTTGCGAAATGCCGGCACGGGTGACTTCGACGTGCGCGTTGCGGCTGTCGCGAGCGCTCATCCTGCGGCTGGCGCCGAACGTTGCGAGCAGTCGCTGCGGGTGTTGGCAGGCGCGACGGTGTCGATCGCGCTGACCTGTCCGTTCGAGCCGGTCGAGGTCGTGGTCGATCCTGACGCGCAGGTGTTGCAGGTCGGGCGCTCTGCGGCGCGATCGACGCTCTAGCGATCCAGCGCGTCGGGTCTGACGAACGATCTGTCCGATTCTCTACGACCGATCGCCACGGCGAATCGCGTCGACCGCCGAGGACCTCGAGCCCGACCGCTTCAGGTGCGCCTCGGACGGTTAGTCGACTTCGAACGTCGTTCTTGCAAATGAAAATCATTTTCAATATATGGTTAGGCTGAACTTGCGTGTGAAACGCAAAGAGAGGCAGGAATCGAGGAAATGATGTTCGTTAATGTAGGCGTAGCTGTCCCAAGTACCGCGCTGAAGGCTGGAGTTTGGGTTCGGATGTTGTTGGTCTCGGTGACGTTTGCCGCGGCGTCCGCGGCCGTTGGCTGTAGCGGCGACGACACCGATGACGGCGGCGGACAAGTCGCGAGGAGCGGACCTTTGTCGGGCGCCGAACTGGAGACGGCTAAGCGGGTCATCAAGAACTACGCTGACGTCGTCTACACGTCCTACAAGGCGTCACACTCCGAAGCCGTTGCGCTCGACGGCGCACTCGATGGATTCGTCTCGGCGCCGAGCGCCACGACGATGCAAACAGCCAAGGATGCGTGGCTCGCGGCGCGAACACCCTACGGGCAGACCGAAGGCTATCGATTCTATGGCGGGCCGATCGATGACGAGGATGGCCCGGAGGGCCAGATAAACGCCTGGCCGATGGATGAGCTGTACATCGACTACGTGGCCGGCATGCCAGACGTAGGCATCATCAACGATCCGGCGACGCACCCAAACATCACGAAGGCCAGCATCGCGGCCCTCAACGAGGTGGGCGGCGAAGCGAACGTCGCGACCGGTTATCACGCGATCGAGTTCTTGCTGTGGGGTCAGGACTTGAATCAAGACGGTCCAGGCGAGCGACCCTTCACGGACTACGTCACCGACGGTTCAGGCACGGCTGCGAACCAAGACCGCCGGGGCGCGTACGTCTCAGCCGCGAGCAAACTCCTGGTCGACGATCTGCAGGAAATGGTCGACGCGTGGGAGCCGGACAAGGACAACTACCGCAAGACGTTTGAAGCGCTGGACCCAGGCGTCGCGCTTACCAACATGCTCCAAGGTATGGGCTTTCTGAGCGGGGGTGAGCTGTCCGGCGAACGCATGAACGTTGCCTATACATCCCAGGAGCAAGAAGACGAGCACAGTTGCTTTAGTGACAATACCCATAACGATATTTTGTACAACGCGCAGAGCATACAGAACGTCTATCTCGGGAACTTTGGTTCCCATGACGGTCCCGGTATCGATGAACTCGTCGAGGGGCGCGACCCGGAGCTGAACAAGCAGCTGAAGACGGAGATGACGGCCAGTATCAGGGCGATCAAGGATATCCCAGTGCCGTTCGATTCGGCGCTGCAAGAAGAGCACGGCCGCGAGAAGATCAAGGTCGCGATCGACTCGTTGCGTGCGCAGACCACAACGATCGCCAAGGTAGCAGAGCTGTTCGACCTCAAGATTGTTGTGGAGGAGTAGGCCGTGATGGCGGCTTCCAGCACAGCCGGTCCGGCGCCCGCACTAGCCGTGGGACTCAGCGTCCTGCTCGGGGGCTGCGGTTCGGATGAGCCGGTGGGTTACGAGTCCCAGGCTGTCTTCGGGTCGTCCCTCAGCGGCGGTGACACGACTGTCGAGGACGCGTCGCCCAATGCGTTTGGCTTCTCGGCGCGCAACATGACGTCCGAGCGGCGCGGTGACTTCTTTGTTGGCAATTCGTTCTTCAAGCAGAACTGGGTAGAAGCACCGGCTTCGACGACCGGTCGAGATGGCCTGGGGCCACTCTTCAATGCGCGGTCCTGTTCGACCTGTCACTTCAAGGATGGTCGCGGGACCCCGCCTCAACCTGGCCAACCCAGCGAATCGATCCTATTCCGGGTCAGCGTTGTCGGGACCGGACCGCACGGCGGTCCCAAGGATCACCCCGCATACGGTGGACAGCTGCAGCCGCGCGCGCTGCCGGGCGTTTCTCCAGAAGGTGACGTGCGCATCACATGGCAACCCCGATGGGTCGAGCTCGCTGGTGGGGAGAACGTTGAACTACGCGCGCCCGAATTCGAGTGGCTGGACTTGGGGTACGGACCACCGAACGGGCTGTTGATGTCCGCGCGCGTGGCTCCCCAGATGATCGGCTTGGGTTTGCTCGAAGCGATCGACGAAGCAACGCTGACGAGCTGGGAGGATCCAAACGACGTCGACGGCGACGGTGTGCGAGGCGTGATGAACGCCGTGTGGGATGCGCAGGCGGCCGAGATGCGTGTCGGTCGCTTTGGATGGAAGGCAAACCAGCCGAACCTGCGCCAGCAGACGGCTGGGGCGCTACTGGGGGATATGGGCCTAACGACCAGCGTGTTCACCAACCAGAACTGCGGCGCTCAGCAGCCGGAGTGCGCAGCCAAGCTGAGCGGGGGCAAGCCGGAGGTGTCGGCGCTGATCCTCGATACGATGGTCTTCTACTCGAGCACGCTCGCGGTGCCCGCGCGACGCGACGTCGATAGCCCGGTGAACCTCCAGGGAGAGCAGCTGTTCGAGGCTATCGGTTGCGCGACCTGTCACCGGTCCACCGTCCGTACCGGCGTCCACCCCACGCTGCCCGAAGTGTCGGAGCAGCTCATCCACCCATATACCGACCTGCTTCTCCACGACATGGGTGACGAGCTGGCGGATGGGCGCCCCGACTTCAAGGCGAGTGGGCGCCAGTGGAGGACGCCGCCGCTGTGGGGGATCGGTCTATTTGGGACCGTGAGCCGGCACACCAACTACCTCCACGACGGACGCGCAAGGAATATCCAGGAGGCTATTTTGTGGCATGGTGGCGAGGGCAAAGCGTCACGAGACATGTACGCGAAGCTCGGTCGAAACGACCGGGCCGCTCTGCTGAGCTTCCTGGAGTCGCTCTGATATGTACAGGTTGACTCGACGCGATGGTCTGCGCGCGTTGGCCGCAGCGCTGGTCACAGCGGGCTGTTCGACGGACTCCGAGCCGCCGTTCGACGCTCCACGCATCGTGGTTCGCGATACTGCGAGTAACGTACTGTTGCCGTCCATAGAAGCGTTTGGAACCGCCGCAAGCGAGCTGAAGTCCCGGCTCGCTCAACTGTATGCGGCACCGTCGGCCGAGCTGCTCGTGGTCGCGCGCGACGCTTGGCGGCGGTGTCGAGCAGCGTGGAGGCAAACGTCCGTGATGCACTCGTTCGGTCCCATTTACGACGGCCGCCTCGAAGCGAAGATCGACTTCTGGCCGGTTCGTGTGACGAGCGTCGATACGGCTATCGCCGACGCCACGGCTGACCTCACCGGGGCTGATGTCTACGCGCAAGGCGCGACTGTGCAAGGCTTGCCGGCGCTTGAGTACGTGCTGTTCGGCGATCGCTCGGACAGCGAGCAAGTGGACTATCTGAAGACGGTGGTCACGGGCGTATCGCCGTGTGCGTACGCGGTTCGAGTCGGTGAGGCGCTAGTACTTGCGGCCCGGGACTGCGCCGACGGCTGGTCGACGTTTGGCGTGGAGTTCCAGCGTGCGGGCAAGGGGAGCAAGGTCTATGCGCGGTCGCTCGACGCGCTGAACGCGCTGCTGAACGGCATTATCGCCGTGACTCAGCGCATGACAGATCTCAAGCTGGGCAAGCCCCTCGGCAGCACGTCGGGGGGCACGCCAGCGCCCGATCTGCTCGAATCGCGATTCGCCGACAACATGGCCGCCGACCTGCTCAGCGATGTCGCGTCGGTGCGCTCAGCTTACCTCGGCAGGCGTGACGAACGAGCGGGGCGAGGCATAGCCGATCTGGTGAAGGACCGGGACGCCGCGCTCGATCGCGATGTGCAAAGACTGCTGGATACGGCCGACGCCAAGCTCGAGGCGTTGCCTCGACCTGCGACCGAAGTCATCGGCTCGCAACCGGGTTCGTTCGAAGTGGCGCTCGGGGCGCTCACGGACGTGCGCCGTGTGTTCACTGCGGACGTCGTTGGGGTGCTCGGTGGAACGGTGTCGATCAGTGACAATGACGGAGACTGAACCGTGGATAGCCCGCTACTGACAGCCTGGCGACGCCGCCTAGCCGAGCCGATCGACGGTGCGTCTCTGGCGTTCTTTCGTATTGGCTTCGGGGTGCTGATGCTGGTGAGCGTCGTTCGGTTCTGGGCCAAAGGATGGATCGAGACGGTGTATCTGGAGCCGGTGTGGCTCGTGCCGTACCCGGGGTTTGAGTGGGTAACGCGTCCGCCTGGTCAGGGACTGTATTTCGTGTTTGGTATCATTGGCCTCGCCGCGCTGCTGGTTGCCGTGGGTTTGTTTTACCGAGTGGCTATCACCGTGTTCTTCGTGGCGTTTACATACGTCGAGCTCCTGGAGCAGTCGACGTATCTGAATCATTACTACTTGGTCAGCTTGCTTGCGTTGCTCATGATGGGGATGCCGCTGGCGCGTACTTGGTCGATAGAGGCTTGGCGTTCTAAGCGCGCGCAACCCATGCCGATCTGGTGCGTGTGGATGCTGCGATTCCAGGTCGGCTGCGTCTACGTGTTCGCCGGTGTCGCCAAGCTGAACTACGACTGGCTGGTCCGTGCGGAACCGCTGCGCGGCTGGCTGGCGGTGCGCGGCGACTTTCCGATCATAGGGCCCCTGCTGGCGCTCGAATCGACGGCGTATGCGATGAGCTGGGCTGGCGCGGCGTTTGATCTTTGTGTTGTCCCGCTTCTGCTCACCCGGCGCGCGCGCCCGTACGCCTACGTTGCGGCGCTTGTGTTTCATCTCGCGACCGGGCTGCTGTTTCCGATCGGTGTGTTCCCTTGGGTAATGGCCGTCGCGGCGTTGGTGTTCTTCGATCCGAGCTGGCCGCGCCGGCTGTCGCATCGTCTCACCGCTACGAGGCCGGTTCCGCACCGGCGACCGGTCGGACGAGCCGCGCCGTGGGTCCTGGCCGGTTACGTCGCCGTGCAGATTCTGCTGCCGCTGCGTCACTGGGCATACCCGGGCGATTCGGCTTGGACCGCCGAGGGTAGTCGTCTGGCCTGGCGTGTCATGCTGATCGAGAAGACGGGCTTCGTGCAATTCCGAGTGGAAGCGGTCGATGGCCGGATCTGGACCGTCGATCCAAGTGCTGAATTGACGCTTCTCCAGGTGAGAATGCTGGCGGTCGAGCCCGAGATGATGCGCCAGTACGCGCACCGCTTGCGCACACGCTATGAACGGTCGCGAGGGGTACGAGTGCACGTCTTCGCCGATAGCTATGCTGCGATGAACGGGCGTCGAAGCCGTCGTCTGCTCGACCCAAGCGTCGACCTCGGTCGCGTGCGATGGCGCATCGGCGCGGCGGATTGGATTGCACCGCCGCCGCCTCTGGTTGCGGGGGCGGGTCCGCTGCCGTAAGCGTTGGAGCATGAAGCGATGGTTGGCTACGGCCTTGATGGGGATGGCGACGCTCGGCTGCGATACCAAGATCACGGGCGGCGGCGACGGCTACGTCGCAAAGCTCGATGACGCTCGAGGCCTCCGCAACGGAGCACCCGTTTACGTGGCTGGTGTGCAGGTCGGGCGCGTGCGAGGCGTGGAGCTAGAGAGC
>JAUIKB010000061.1 GCA_030430975.1 Polyangia bacterium | reverse complement strand
TGTCCAGCGCGGTCAAATTCTTCTTGGCGACATCGACTGCCTCGCTCGGTTCGATACAGTGGAGCGTGCCGACTCTGGGAGCCACCAAGCGGGCCCATCTGCCGGACCCGCAGCCCAAGTCGAAACCGACCGCGTCGTTTGGCAGGTCCGCCCACGGAAACACCTCGAAATACAGACGAAACAGGTCTTCAGCCTCGGCGTCAGAAAGTTCAGACTGGTCAAAACGCGACCACTCCGTTCCGAAGTCCTCAACCACGTCTTGACGCAATTCTCCGCTACCAGCGCTCATTCGTGCTCCTACCCAAACCAGGCGCGGGAGGCTATCACGACGCGCTGCCGAGCGACCCAGCAACCCAGCCACTATTCACGCAGCTGCGCATCGATCCAGGCCCGAAGCGCCCCTGGTGAGGTCACCTGATGGGCAGGAGCCGCGTCCGCCGACGGAGGATCCAGGCGCTCGTGAAGCTGCCCAGCGAGGATCATCCGAACGCTCGCCCAGCCTCGCGCGTTAGGTGCCACGAAGTCTTTCTTCGGGTTGTCCCCCACGTAAGCCAACTCACTGCCTCCGAGTCCCAACTGGCGTTCGAGCGATTCGAAGCCGGCCGGCGCAGGCTTCCAATTGCTCCGCCCAAGCGCGTCCGTCAGGACGACAGCGTCCATCAGCGCCCCCACGCCCAGAGCCGCTAGCTTCGCGCGCTGAACGGCCAGCGGCCCGTCAGACAGAAGCCCGGTCTTGAGGCCGAGCCGGCGGCACTCCCCGACGATCTTCGTCATCTCGCTTATCGCATCGATCCGCGGCTCATGCGCGCGATATATCGCCACGAGATCTGCGGTCTGAAACGCCTGGGCCACAGTCGACATTTCCTGGCGTAGGCGGTCGAATGTATCCCCTCGGACCCCGTTCTCGAATTGAGACCATAGGTAACGGAACACCCGTTGCTCTGAGTTCGGATCGATCGTTGCGGCGACTTGGTGTGCGACCGCTCCGAACCCGCTACGTACATAGTCACGCTCAAGATAGAGCGTGTCGTCCATATCGAAAACCACCCCTCGGAGCGCCACGGCGACCGAACATAACACGGCACAACGCGCGCCTATCAACGTCGGTTCACATCGCGTTTCGGACTTTGGACTGCTAGGCGTCTGCGCTTGACAGAGTGGTTGGTGTCCGACAGGTTCGGACACCCCGGCGGCGAACCAGGAACTTGATGAACGTACTGCTGACCAGCATCGGACGACGTGGCGCTCTTCTGCAGCAGTTCAAGCGGGCCGCAGCCGCGCTCAGCCCCGGCTCGCGGATCGTTGGCTGCGACATGAACCCGCGATCGGTGGGCTACCAGTTAGCGCACGTCGGGGCATTGGTTCCGCGTGTCACTGACCCAGGCTACGTGGATCGCCTGCTCGAAATCTGCAATCAGCACGCAATCCAACTCGTCGTTCCGTTGATCGACACAGAACTTCCCATCCTCGCTGAAGCGCTCCCGCGCTTTCGCGAGCACGGCGTGACGGCTGTCGTCAGCGCCCCGTCGGTGATCGCAATCTCCAACGATAAGTTAGCAACCGCGCGGTTCTTTGAAGAACTCGAGATTCCCACGCCCAGAGTTCTCGATCGCACGATGGCGCTGGCCGGTGAGTATCCGTTTCCGATTTTCATCAAGCCCTTGAACGGGTCGTCGTCCATCGGTAGCCGGCGCTTGGATTCGCTTGCAGACCTCGAGTATTGGCTACCGAGGACCGATGAGCCACTGCTCCTCGAGTTTCTCGAAGGCCGTGAATACACGATCGACGTCTACGTGGGACTCGATGGCACGGCGCATTGCGCAGTGCCCCGCCGACGGCTACAGGTCCGCGCCGGAGAGGTAGAAAAAGGCATCACAGAGAACCACCCCACCGTGATCGACACAGCACTCCGCGCTGCACGCGCGCTTCGAGGCGGGGTGGGCGTGCTGACCTTCCAATGCATCGTCGACAGCGAAGGCAGAGCATACTTCTTCGAACTCAACGCCCGTTTCGGTGGCGGCGCGCCGCTGTCCATCCACGCCGGCGCCGACTTTCCACGCTGGCTAATCGAGGAACGCCTCGGCAAGTTACCCACGATCAACGACCCGGCGTTTCGGGACGGCGTGCTGATGCTGCGCTGGGACGACGCCGTGTTCGTCGAAACCACTGACCAGACATAGCCTCGCCCCACAGATCTGTGCCAACTAAAACCCCCTACCTATGTCCTAGCTGCGCGGCGTCGGTCACGCGCGGCCCCGCCGCCCTGCGGTGCGACGGATGCGGACGGGTCTTCAGCGAGAACCGCGGCATTCCCGCCTTCGCGAACCCGCCCCGCGTTTGGCAAAAACGCGGCGTCGATGCAGCACTGAACGAAGCTATCCGGCAGGATGGATTTCAAGCTGCAACGCACGAGCACCTCGACGAGCGCACCCGCGGTT
This sequence comes from Polyangia bacterium, assembly GCA_030430975.1. Taxonomy (GTDB): domain Bacteria; phylum Myxococcota_A; class Polyangia; order Polyangiales; family Polyangiaceae; genus JAUIKB01. The sequence continues at coordinate 9,732 of JAUIKB010000061.1, read as the reverse complement.
GGGCATGCAACCCACGTCGAGCCAATCCGCTCTACGTCGCGAATATCGGACCGCGCACCAAGCTGCTCGACGCCGGCTGCGGCTGGGGAAGTCTGACCATTGGCATCGCTGACTTAGTCGAAGAGGTTCACGCCATCGACGTCAGCGACGAACGCCTGGAGTTCATTCAGCTATGGGCCGAACACCTTGAACTCAGCAACGTCCACGTTGCAAAAGCCAGCGTTCTCGACCTAAATTTTCAGCAGGAGTATTTCGATGCGGTAGTGCTCAGCGGCGTGCTGGAATGGACAGCGGAGTTCGCGCAATCGCCAGATCCGGAGCAAACCCAGAGAGACGTGTTGCACAAAGCCCGCTCCGTTCTCGCGCCCGGAGGGCAGCTGCTACTGATGATCGAGAACCGTCTGGGTCTTCCCTACTGGCTCGGCGTGCCAGACGAGCACACCGATATGCGGTTCATCACATTGATGCCTCGCAAAGCCGCGCGCCTGTTTCACCGCATCCAAAAGCAGCGTCCGTACAGGGCCTACACCCATACGCGGCGGTGGTTGGTCCGAAACCTATTGGGCGCAGGCTTTAGCCACGTCAAAACTTACGCCACGCTCCCCAACTACCGGGCGCCGTGGAACGTGGTCGATATGGACAGTCCCGCCGCTTGGCGAGCGTTCTGTAACTCGTACCAGCTTGGTTCCGGCGACTCGCTGCGCCGTCGGACCGCGACATCCCTATGGCAGGCCGTGCAGGCTGACCCGGACCGCTGGCGACGCGTCGTACGCGAATTCGCGCCGGCCTACATGATGGTTGCCACACGATGAGCCCCGCATCGAGCTGGCTTTCACCCGCACTCGACGCCCTTGGGGTGAGCGGCTCAAAGCGGCTGACGTATCTCGTTCGCGCAGGCCACCGCTGTCACGTAACCCTGGTCTGCAACGAACGTATGACGGTAGGCGTGGTCCGGATCTGGAACGGCGACACCGGCCGCGCAACCCACAAGCGCCTCCGGCAGTTTCACGCCACCGCTACGGCCAACGTGGCTCGGCTTGTACCCCGCAGCGTCTATTGTGAACGGATCGGACGAAGGCTTGTGACGGCCGAAACGGCACTTCCGGGGAGGATCTGGAGCGATGACTTGCCAGTGTCAGCGATCGAAATGCTGGCGGATTGGTTTCGTGAGAGGCTGGCTCACGGCTCGCGACGCGCCTGTGCGGACACAGAGACGCTCCAAGTCTTCTTCAGGCGACTTACGCGGCTCGCACCGGATGGCGACGAGCTGAAGCGGCTCAATTCCTTGCGCGATAGGATGACCAGCGCGCCGACACCGATAGGCATCGTCCACAATGATCTGCATGCCGGCAACCTGCTCGAGGCGGACCGGCGCATCACAGGGATCATCGACTGGGAGCACGCCAACGAAGGGCCCTTGCTACTCGACTGGTTCTCGCTGGTACTGCACCTGTACCAACGCCACACCAAAGTCGATCGGCACACCGGTGTCATGCCCCAGTTGCGGGCTGATCGCGGTCCGGATGCCGCGGAACTGCTGAAGATCACCGACCGCGTCGTCGAAGCGTCCGACACAGACCAGGACCTGGTCGAGACCCTTTGGCAGCTGGCCGCGTTCAGAGCGGACGGTGGGCTATTGCCAAAACGACGCGACTAGGTGGCGCGGGCACGCCGGCGAAGCCATCTGGAGATCCGGTCAAAGCGCGGCGGCGGCGGACGGGTCCAGAGCTGCTCGATGAAGTCCTGCACCAGTCGATGGACTTCGTCGGCATCGTGCGCGGTGGTATCGATCGTCAGTAGTCTCTCGCTACCGATCTTGGATGTGATCGAAAAACGGCGGTTCATGTCGGTTAGGAACTCGAGCGTGTGCTCGGGCTTCCGCGCATGAATCTTTTCCACGTCTCCGGTCAGAAAGCATGCGGCGTGCACTTTGGTCCCGGCGTGCAGGTAGTTCAGCGCGAACACAGGCACGCTGCGCCATCCGCGCACCTTGGTCTGCCAAGGATGCCGATCATAGATGACCAAGTAGCCGCGTCGCGTGAGCAGTTTGCCCAAGCCCCGTCGGTAAGCTTGCTCGAGAGACATCGCAAGCCCCGCACCCCGCTTGCTCTGCCAGTAGCGAATAGGTAGCGTGCGAAAGCCGCTGCTGCCCATATAAATCCGTTCGCACGTACCCTCGTACGTCTCGCGGATGCGATCGGACAGCGTCGTTTTCCCAGAGCCGTCGACGCCGTGCAACGCGAGTTCCAGACCCGGTGGATCGACCAGCTGTGCGATGCGTGATTCCACCCGCCCCACGAGCGACGCGGCCGTCATCCATCCGTCCACTCGCACGACACCTCGTTTGAGTAGCCTAAGACCCAGAATCACCGGACTCTCATCGGCGATCTGAGAGGGCAGAGCCGCCTGCCAGGAAGGCGGCAAATCCGCAACCGCATAGCGATCGGTAAAGTAGGCTAGGTCGCGCTTGTCGAAGACGGCCCTCAGGAGGGTCATCTCCGGCAGCGAGTGCGCTGTGACGTTGGGCCCGAGAACGCCCCAGCCGAAGTACGGGCCGCAGTACAGGTCCACGGTCTGAACCCGCTTGGGCGCTACTCGGCGCGCGAAATGCTGTTGATACGCCGCCGTCGTCTGGACACTCCGAAACCCCGCAGCGCGCAGCGTCTCTTCGGCGGCACGCTGCGCCTCCGCAGACCGGCAAAGAACGTCGAGATCGTTGCCCGACGCGACGAGTGGTGCGCACGCCGCGGGCCCCCGCATGAGCACGAGGTCCGGTCCGTTCAGCGCCCTCCAGAGCTCGACATACGCGGCTACATCGGCCGCAGCAGGATCCTCCGCAAACTCCGTCACCGACGGTGCATGGCTCCGTAGTGGGTGCACTTCGGTCGCTGGCCCGCGTCGTGTAGACCGGAGACCGCTCCCCGCAAACACTCGATCACCGCCCGTGGTTGACCGTAGCTACGGGCGTACGACGCGCCCAACGCCGCGAGCCGAGCCATCGCCACGGGGCGCTGGTACCAAGCCGTATGCCGTCGGATCAGCATCGCGCGGTTGTGAGCCATTGCACGTACGTACGAGCGCACCTTGTCGACGCGGCATCCCCCCGACGCCGCGGCGAGATGAGTCAAGCGGGCGGCACCGTTAAACGCGATATCGTGACCAGCGGCACCGACCCGCAAACACAGCTCGAGTTCCTCATACAGCGCGGCGCCAACGTTGAGCCGTTCGTCGATGCCACCCGCCTCCTCGATAACTCGACGCCACACCGACCAATTGCAACCTTTGGCGTGGTCAAGGCCGCGCATTTGGCCCGTCGCGGCGAATCCGGTGACCGGCGTCGCGGTCCAGCGATCAAAGCGCCCGGTGGGTGGCCCAACGGGATTGGGGTTGTTGGTTTCCTCGATCCCGCCCGCCACCAAACCGACGCCGGGTTGTTGAAGCGCCTTGAGGTGCTCACCGGCTAGGTCAGGACCGCATCGGATGTCGTCATCGACAAACACCAGCGCGTCGTACCGCGCGTGTTGCCAACCATAGTTTCGGGCTTCGGGGAGGCCGCGAAACGTCACTCGATGATACGTGATCAGGTCAGCGTGAGCCTCGGCGATCTCTTGAACCGCTGACGGCACGTCATCCGACTGATCGACGACTAGGATCTCGAGCGGCCGGTGATGCTGGAGCACCAGGTCCTGCAGGCACGCCTCAAGAAATCCACCCCGATTGAGCGTACAGACCACGACTGTGACGCCGTCTACCGCTTCTGCAGACACGCGCCGGTCATACGTTCGCCTCCGCACTCTGTCAATTCTCGGGCGCAACGGGCGGGGCGACGGACAGACGGGCGATCGTCGCCGCAAGCAGGTTGCCGGCGATTCGGTTACCCTCGGCGTCCAGATGGGTAAAATCGTCGACGACGAACAGATCGTGCCACGGTTCGTCGCCGCGTACCATCTTCGCCCGGCGGTCCTTTAGCGCTCTGCACAGATCGACAAAGGGTGCGGCTGTTCGTTGAGCGATCGCGCGGAAGCGTTCACACGGTCGGATGCGTGCCAGATGAGTTCGGACATTGCGCAGATTGTCCGCCGGCGACTCGCTGATCATGAAGCGCGACGGTAACGCCATCAGCACGAGCTTCACATCGGCCTTCTTGAGCGCGGCGTGAAGCTCACCTATGCCTCGTTCGATGGAAGCATAGGCTCCTTCGACCTCCTTGTACTGGGTAGGAGAGACGGACGGCACGTCGAACGCATACGCGAACATCGCTCCACTGGTCTTGTCGAGCCGCTCGTTCATGACACCGAGTCGGTACATGTTCATCCGCACATACCGGTCCACCAACGGATACGCGAAAGTGTTCTTGTGGACCCAAACGTGTGCCGCCAACGGCAACCGACGCCAAGCGATAGCCTGCTTCTTTTTCTTCGCGCCCGCCGCCGCAGCAGGTGTTCCCGCGGGCGCAGAGGACCCGGGCCCGCGAAGCCGCCGCGCTTCACTCGCAACCATCGGTGGAGACAAGCCGATCACCATCACCCGGGCCTGATACTGGGCGAGGCGCTCACGCGTAAACCACAGTGCGTACTGGATCGAGCTGCCCTTACCACCCGCATTGAGAACCGGCATTGCCTGGCCGATCTGCGTCAGCGACCGCTCCAGCGCCGCCGGGTAGGCGGCATCCCACGGCACGCCCACTCCGAACGTCGTAGAGTCGCCAATCGCCACCACGCCACCGTGTTCTTTCGCCGCCGGGCGCTCCATGCCCCGCAGCCCGTCACCTCGCACCTGGTCGGGCGGTGGGTGTAGCTTCGGGATTAAGTCGCCGTCCGCCCAGCGCCCGAAGCCCTCAAGAGCGATCAGCACGCACAGCGCGATCGCGACGTCGACTAGCACGACTCGCCACAGCGAACTCGGCCGGACTTGTACCGTTGGCGGCTCGGCTCGAACGTTCGGGTTGGAAGTCATGATGTTCTAGAACTGGAAGTAGATGAAGTCCGGCGACGGCGAACCCGCGTAGATGATGCCGAGAATCAGCGCTGCGGCGTAGCACACCCAACGAGCGGAAATAGGGCGTGTCCGAAGAAACTCAACCGGGCTCCACCTTGGCTTGATGACCGACTGATACACCAACAGGATCGCCAGCACTGGAAGCACGGTGAGTCCGACGGTGTCGACCTCCGGCGTGGTCAGCTGTCCAAGTAGATCGAAAGCGTGGCTCGCCGAGCGCGCTCTGAAGAACACCCATGCCAAGCACACCAGATGAAACGTCAGAAGCCACTTGAGGCCGCGCACCCATCGTGCGTCCGAGCCCGGCTCGATTCGGTGCCACCCGAGCACGCGCTCCGCGCCGAGGTACAGGCCGTGCAGCGCACCCCAAATAACGAACGTCCAGTTGGCTCCGTGCCACAGTCCGCCTAGCAACATGGTTAGCGCCAGATTGATGCGTGTCCGCACCGGTCCTTTGCGGTTTCCGCCCAGCGGTATGTAGAGGTAGTCGCGCAGCCATGTGGATAGCGATATGTGCCAACGTCTCCAGAACTCTTGCAGCGAAGTGGACAAGTAGGGTGCGTTGAAGTTGTCGACACCTCGGCGCCAGCGATCCACGGCGCGACGTTAGGCCCATAGACCTGATCAACGATCCTGCCCATTGGGTCAGCGATCATCGTTTTCTTGCATAAACCCCAGGCGATCAACACCGCGCCGCTGCGCATCCGATCGCGGTCGACGCGATGCTCGTCGTTCAACTGCGGCATGAACGTCTCGCCGCGCACGATCGGTCCCGCCACCAGCTGTGGAAAGAACGCCACGTACAGCGCGACATCGAGCACCGATGAGCTGGCTGGGATCTTCCCCCGGTAGACATCGATGGTGTAGCTCATCGTTTGAAACGTGTAGAACGAGATACCCATCGGCAGAACCAACGCCGACAGCGTCCAGAGCTGACCATCGACCCCAACGAGCGACGCCAACGACCAGGCAAACAAGTTGAAGTACTTGAACAGGAACAACAACCCGAGGTTGCTGACCGCGCTAATCACCACCCATCTTTTCCGTTTCCGGACGTCGCTGGAGCTGTCGATGCGCTGCGCCACAACGTAGTCGACGAACGTCGACCACATAAGCAATCCCACCAGCGGGACCGAAAATACCATATAGAAGTAGTAGCTAGCAGCCAGCAGCCACCACTTTCGATGCGACTTCGCCCGCAGCGCGAAATGAAGCGCCACCACAATTGGCAGGAAGACAAAAAAGTGCAGTGAATTGAACAGCATCGCGCTTGAGGCTCAACTCGACGGTTGTCCGTCTCAGTCTATATGTCACCAAAAACGGTACTGAATGCGCGTACCTGCTGGCGTGCCAGGTACCGGTCGCACACCTCCGGGACGGGATTTACCGCCGCATCCGCCCCGCGCAGCGCGGCTATGAGCGTCCGCGCTCCAGCAGCTGCGTCCCCGTCGAGAAACACGCCGAGTCCCGCCTCTTGCAGGCGTGCGCGCGCTTCGGACGGATTGGGCAGCAGCGCCAAGACCGGTCGTCGCATGGCGATATAGTCGACCAGCTTGGCAGGCAAGCACCACCAACGCGACCGCCGACTGTAGGGCAACACGGCAAAGCGCGCGTGTTTCAGCCACCGGTACAGTTCCTGCTGCGCTAGGTGATCGATGAATTCCACTCGATCGGTCAGCCCCAACTCCTTGAGCGACTCACCGATCACCCCACGGTTGACCTCCTTGCGACCGACGATGATCAGCTTGAGTCCGCTTTCGGCGATATCCGGTTGCTCGAGCGCCCTCGCCAACATGCGAAGGAACTGCGTGCCGTAGTCCACCAGCCATTCCCCCGCAAACAGCAGATACGGCTCCGCGAGCGGACTCTCCGAATCCACGGGGGGCATCAACGCTTCGTCAGCACCCGTCGGTATAAAGTGAATCGGCCGATCGCTACTGAGTCCGTAATTCTCAGTGATCACGAGGCCGATGGACTCCGCCGCAACCGTAATGGCGTCGGCGTCAAACGCGGCCGCTCTCTCGAGCTGGTGCTGGAACGCAAACACCCAGGGATCCTGAGAGTGCATGTGGTGACTGTGAGTGTGGGCGTCCCGCAAGTCCGCCACCCACTTCAGACCCGAGCGCTGGAGCGCCCGCCCCAGCGCGTGACACACGTACGGATTCGCCGAGGTCATCACGATCGGAATCGAGTGTTCACTGCAGATTTCCTGCGCTTTGCGAAGCGCGGGGCGATACCACGGCCAGTATGCGTCCGGTATGTGGACGACACGCCTCAACGCCGTCGCGTACGCTGACCGCAGACGTGGACCGAGGCTCGCCACCGCCGGCGCCCGCGGCTCGGGACCCGCGCTACCGGCAGCCGAAGTCGCTTTACTCTGCGACGCGCGCTTTTTTAACGTGGGAAAGCGCCGATCACCCAGGCCGAGCTTGTATCGTAGACCGCGAAGCGTCGGTTCGACGTATGGCGCTGTGTGCACGTTGACCTGCTCGGGTAATGCCGCCGTGAGCGTCTCGTCCTCGTTGTACAGATAGTTGGTATCAACCGTCAGCACGTGCACGTCCCAACCTTCGTCGGGCAGGTACTTTGCGAGCTTGTATGCTCGAAAGACGGCAGCGTGCGACTGAGGCGCGAAGTACGGCGTGATAATCAGAACGCGCTTCACGACTCCTCACCTGTTCGTCGGTACCACTGCGCCGTCTTCGCCAAGCCCTCGGTCAGCGCGACCGGTTCGCCGAACAGTTGCGTAAATATCGAGTTATCCAGCACCGACCGCTCGAGGTCACCCGCACGCATCGGACCTCGAGTGAGGGTCGGTCGGATATCGAGCGCGTTGGCCAATCCGGTTGCGATGGATTCGGTGTCGCCAGCCACAGAAGTACCCACGTTCACCACTGGCTGCTGCAGCCCTGTCAGGGCTGCTAGGTTCGCCTTGGCAACGTCGCTGACGTAGACGTAATCGCGCACGCAGCCAGCATCACCTGTCGTCCGACGAGCATTGATTTGCAGCGGCGCGGACCGGAGCAGCCGTTTGGCGAAGATCGCGACAACCCCCGCCTCACCGTGCGGGTCTTGGCGCGGACCGTAGACGTTCGCGTATCGCAACACGGTCGTCGGCAGCGCATGCTGTGCCTTGTAGACCGCCATCAGCATGCGCATGCTGTGCCTTGTAGACCGCCATCAGCTGCTCGACGGCGAGCTTGCTGATGGCGTAGGGACTGATGGGCTTGGGAACCCAGGACTCGTCCGCCACCTGCCCCTCGGGCACCTCCCCGTATATCGCGCCGCCCGTGCTCGCGAACACCACTCGCCCCACGCCGCTGGCCACGCAGGCGTCGAACAGGTTGATGGATCCTATGACGTTGACCTCAACGTCGAGCCTTGGGTCGCGCATACTTACTGAAACGCTCGCTTGAGCCGCTTGATGCGAAACCGCATCGGGCTTGAACGCACCGACGCACTTTCGAATCGCCTCGGCATCGCGTAGATCGCCCACCGTGAGGGGCACGCCCTCAGGCAGGTTTTCACGTTTCCCGCTGCTCAGGTCGTCGAAAACCGCCACGTCATGACCGGCCGCTAACGCCGCGTCGACGATGTGGCTGCCGATAAAGCCGGCGCCGCCTGTGACTAGTATCCGCATCTGCTGTTGACCCGCTGCCACCGCGCCACTGTTTACACCCGAGAACCCCCGCCCGCCAAGACCGACTACACGTCGTTACCCTCAATCCGCAGCCAGAATCTGAGTTGCGCAGGATGGCCGACACATTCGCTGCCAAGCACCCTTGAATCGTGCTCCTCAGCCAATTGGTACTGGTGCGGAGTCTTCCGGGTGTCCGAAACAAGGCGAGCACCCTTCATGCCTGATGCATACGCGGGCCCGCCGATAAATCTGCCCGCTGGCACCACCAGGCCTGGCCGCCACAAGTTGACGAGACGCGTGTCGGCGCACCTGGCGGCTGCATACGTGCTGCGCGATCAGCTGTAGCGCCAACTCAGTACCGTTCCGAACGCGAATACTATCGATGGGGCTGCTCATCAGCGGCAGTCACTGCTAAACGACGTGGGTCTGCTCAAACTCAGGTCGGAACGATGACGGACAAGCCAGCAACCGGTCTCAAGAGGCTGCTCCGGAACACGGCGTCGAACGCTGGATTCCGGCTGTTCTCGATGTTCATCGGGTTCCTGGTCGTGCCGGTGTTCATCACAACCATCGGCGAGGAGGGCTACGGCTTACTGCTGCTGGTCGAGTCATTCCTCGGCTACTTCGGCCTGCTGTCATTTGGGGTCCCGGCCGGCGCCACAAAGTTCGTCGCTGAGTACGATGCTTCGGACGACCACGCGCGAGTGCGTAAGGTCATCGACACGACCGTCGCATTCTTCATTTTCGTGGGGCTACTCACGTCCGCGATTGTCATAATCGCCGTCCTTAGCGGTGCTGTCGAACGCCTCGTCAGCAGTGATTTCGACCTGCGCAGCGCGCGCCACATCTTCCTACTGGCGGCGTTCTTTTCACTTCTGAGTTGGCCGACCCAGGCGCTGCGCGCCTCCTTGAATGGACTCCAACGCTTCCATGAAGCCAATGTTATCCTTGCGGTAACGAATACAACAGCCCAGATCGCGTCAATCGCCGCGGCCCTGGTCACCGGCGACATCCGCTTCGTCTACATCGTCCGTTCCTTACCGCTGGCCGTGCAGATCTTCTGGAACGCCGCACGTCTGCGTCGAGCTGTGCCA
>JAUIKB010000060.1 GCA_030430975.1 Polyangia bacterium | reverse complement strand
CGGCCACTTGGAAGCGGCGGCGGGTGTGGCGGGCATCATGAAGACCACCGAGCAGACCTTCGAATCCTTGGTGGAGGAAGCAACGTCGTCGTGAACGACCTCGGTGTGCCAGGCGTTGTGCTCAAGATCGCCACCAAGGGCGTGAGTCTTGAAGCGGCCTCCTCCGATCGGACCCTGCTGCACGCGGCCGCCGGCGAAGTGTGGGACGAGCTGGTCGCGCTGAGCGTGAACCACGACCTGGCGGGACTCGAGTGCTTGAGCGGAATCCCGGGTCACGTGGGGGCGACCCCGATTCAGAACGTGGGCGCCTACGGGCAAGAGGTTGCACACACCATCGCGGGCGTGCGGGCCTACGATCGCCAGACCGGCGACGTGGTGGATCTCGCACCTCGACAATGCGAATTCTCCTACAGAAATAGCATATTCAAGACTCGACAACCTGGGCGCTATGTCGTGCTGCGCGTGTCTTTTCGTCTCGCGCCAGGCGGCGCCCCGACGCTTGCGTACACCGAACTCGAGCGCAGTTTCGCCGCAGGCACGCCTGAGCTCGCCGAGGTTCGCGAGCGAGTGCTGCAGCTGCGCCGGGCCAAGTCGATGGTGTGGTCGCCCACCGATCCGAACCGACGAAGCTGCGGCTCGTTCTTCACCAACCCATACGTAGCCCCGTCCGTCCATGAGAAGCTCGTTGGTGAATTCGGACCAAACGTCCCTGCGTGGCCGCAGGGCGACCGCGTCAAGCTGTCGGCTGGTTGGCTCATCGAACGCAGTGGACTGCATAAAGGCATGACCGATGGCGCTGCAGGTCTCTCCACAAAACACGCCCTGGCGCTCGTATGTCATGAAGGAGCGACGTCCAATGACGTCCTTCGCCTGGCCCACCGGATTCGCGATACCGTCCGCGCGCGCACGTCGGTGCTGCTCGAGCCGGAGCCGAACTTCTGGGGGTTTCCGGATGGTAGCGAGCGTTTGCCGCCGCTCGGCTAGCAGCTCGACACTTGTCGCCCGGATGGAGCGACGCCGGCTAGAGACGCGCGCGGACGGCGTCATACACCGACGTCACGGCCTGCGGGAGCGCGTCCACCTTGGTACCGCCCGCTTGGGCCATATCCGGGCGTCCGCCTCCAGAACCGTCGACGTGCTGCGCGGCTTGCTTGATCAGGTCACCGGCTTTCAACCGGGACGTGAGCGACTTGGCTACCGTCAATACCAGCTGCACCTTGCCGTCGTTCACAGAACCGACGAGTACGACGCTCTCGCCGAGCTTGTCGCGGAGTTTCTCCGCGAGTTCGCGCAGGGCGGCGCGATCGGCTAGCTCGCTGGCTACGCCGAGCACCGGAATGCCATCGACATCTTGAGAGTCCTTGAGCAGCGCCTCTAGTCCGCCGCCACCGCCGCCGTCGATCAGCTGACGCTGCAGTTCCGCGATCTGCTTCTGCGCGGCGCGCTCGCTGGCGATGATCTTCTCGATCTTCGCGACCAGGTCGCCCCCCTGCGCCTTGGCCACGCGCGCGGCTAGCTGCATGCGCTCCTCGAGCTGCTGGACGTATTCGAGCGCAGCGTCGCCGGTGACGGCCACCATCCGACGCACGCCCGCGGCCACGCCTTCTTCGCTGATGATCTTAAAGAACCCCAGATCGCCGGTCGCGCGAGCATGAGTACCGCCACACAGCTCGGTGGACTCGGCCATGGTCAGCATGCGCACGGTATCGCCGTACTTTTCCTCAAAGATCATCATGGCGCCACGCTCGCGCGCCTGATCCATGGTCATGATCTCCGTCGTCACCGGCGCGTTGCGCACCACGCGCGCGTTCACCAGCCGCTCGATTTCGGCCAGCTCTACCGCGGTCAGCGCCTGGCCGTGAGTGAAGTCAAAACGCAGGCGGTCAGGCCCGACCTGCGAGCCCTTCTGTTGCGCGTGCTTGCCCACGACTTCGCGCAACGCCCAGTGCAGTAGGTGCGTCGCAGAATGATTGCGACGGATCGCGTCGCGGCGCTCCACGTCGATAAGAAGCTCGACCGCGTCGCCGACGGCGAGCGCCCCGGTCACCGTACCGCGGTGAACGACGACCGAGTCGACGGGCTTCTTCGTATCGACAACCGTCAGCGACCCGCCGGGACCGGTGATTTCCCCAGCGTCGCCGACCTGTCCGCCCGACTCGGCGTAGAACGGCGTCTTGGCTACGATAACTTCGACCTCCGACTCGCTGGCTTCGACGCGATCGACGAGCTGCCCATCGCTCACGATCGCAACGACTTCCGACTTCGCCTGGTTCTTGTCGTACCCGACGAACTGGACGCCGGTGTCCGGAAGCGACGCGAGCACGTCGCGATAAACGGACTCAACAGCTTGATCCTTCGATGCGAACTGCGACTGCTCGCGAGCCTTCTCGCGTGCTGCCTCGAAGCCCTCGACGTCTACCGTCCAATCGCGTTCTTCGCAGATGATCCGCGTCAGGTCGTCCGGGAACCCATAGGTGTCGTACAGCTTGAAGACGTCATCACCCGGCAACGTGCGGCTTCCCGAAGCGCCCAGCTCTTCGAACCGATCGTCCAGGAGGGCCAACCCGCGTTCGATCGTCTGGCGAAACCGGACTTCCTCCTGCCTCGCAACACTTTCGATCAACTCCCGACGCTCCACCAACTCCGGGTACTGGTCGCCCATCAACTCGACGACGCGCAGCGCAACTCTGTCCAAGAAGGGCTCGGCGATGCCTAGCCGGTGACCGTGGCGAATCGCCCGACGCATCACCCGCCTCAAGACGTACGGTCTGGCAGCGCGATCGGGCAGGATTCCCTCAGCGATCAAGAACGCGGTCGTCCGCGCGTGGTCCGCGATGACGCGCATGCTGACGTCGTCAGGCTCCATCGTGCCGCCGTACGATTTGGCTGAGATGCTGGCGGCTTCGTCGACCAGCGCGCGGAGCAGATCGCTCTCGTAGTTGGAATACTTGCCCTGCAGGACACACGCTAGGCGCTCGAGGCCGGCGCCGGTATCGATGCTCGGCTTGGGAAGCGGATCAAGGCGGAATTCGTCGCCCGCGCGGCTGCGCTCGAACTGCATGAACACCAGGTTCCAAATTTCCATCCAACCCTGGCCGTCGCTGGTTTGCTCAGCGCCGAACGTTGTGAAGTCCGGTTGGTCGCCGTTGAAGATATGGATCTCGCTGGAAGGCCCGCATGGGCCGGTTTCGCCCATCTGCCAAAAGTTCTCGTCTTTACCGCACGCGATGATCCGCTCGTCGCCGTAGCCGGTCACCTTCTTCCAAAGATCGCGCGCCTCATTGTCGGCGGGCAGATCACCCTCGCCGCCAAAGTAGGTAAACACGAGTTTGTCCTGAGGGACTCCGATCTCACGAAGAAACTCCCAAGCAAAGACGATCGCTTCCTCTTTGAAATAGTCACCAAAGCTGAAGTTACCCAACATCTCGAAAAACGTATGGTGACGTGGGGACGGGCCCACGGCCTCGAAGTCGTTGTGCTTGCCCGAGATTCGGATGCACTTCTGACTACTGGTCGCCCGGACGTAGCCGCGATCTTCGCGTCCCGTGAACGCGTCCTTGAACTGAACCATGCCCGCGTTGGCGAACATCAACGACGGGTCGTTGGGCGGAACCAATGGGCCTGAATGCACCTCGTGGTGCTCGCGCTTTACGAAGAAATCCAAAAAGGCGCGGCGAATCTCGTTTGCAAGCATGACTGTTTCTCTAAACCTAACGCCCGCCGGGGGTTGCGCCCACCGGCCGACGCGAAGGCAGCGGAGCTTACAGCACATCTTGGCGGCAAAAACGACTGATATGGCTGGGCAGGAGAAGCGCGCTATACAGGGCGCGTGAAATTGGACGCCATCGCCAGCTTCGCCGATGCCGAGCGCCTCGGTTTCGCCGAGCTGCGGCTGAAGCTAAAAACGCGCGCCGACGTCGACGGCACGATGGTCCCGACAGAGCTCTGGCTCGGCCGGGCCGGGCTCTGGATTGTCGGCGCGCGGGATCGACGTACCGGCATCGCTTTGGACGCGCTGGCGCCGAACGTGAGATACCGGATGGGTCGGACTTCCGATTCGATCGAAGTCGCAGGTACCGAGTTCGTGATCAGCGCCGTAAGGCGCAAGAAGGCCCGGGCCGCCGTGCGAGTCGCACGAGCCAGGCAACGGCTCGATGACGACTCGATCGAGTACGGATTGCCGCAGCAAGAGATCGGCATTCGGGAGTTCTGCCGGGGCGAGCTGCTGCTCGACGCCGTACCGGGTGCCACGGCCGTGCCGGTCGATTCGGACATCGCCGAGGAGCTGTACGGCGTCCCATATCTGGTGGTGACCGCCGAACGCGCCGCCTGGGTTGCCTCCTCGGTGCTCGGTGACGTGCGGATTGACTCGCTCGAAGGACAACCCGACCTGAAGCGTGACTTTCGAAGCGCCACCGTCACGACCGCGCGGGTTGCATGGACTAGCGCGGGAGAGAGAAACCGCGTCGAACGGCTCGTGCGTGTGCTGGAACTGTCCGGACAAGCTCGCCGGCTCGAGCTAGCTCGGCTCGAGTATCTCGAAACCAAAGCGACGCGCCGCATTGGAGACTGGACCGAGCGCCCGGCAGTCGTCTCACTGCTCGCCCTGCTGCTGCACCACGCAGGCGCACTGCCCACCGAACCCGACGTCGATGGCGTGGCCGGCCGGCTCGCCGCCGAAACGGTCCACGATGTGGGCGACCTACTCGCTGAGTGGCAGATACCGTTTCGCGCCGCGCGCAAGTCGCTTGCTGCCCTACGCTCGGCCCAGGCGCCCCGCGCGTTCGCAGTTGAGCTCCACCGCGAAACCCACGCCATGCTCGGGGGGGACTCAGCGTCACCGGTCGCGGTGAGCCGAGCCGACGCGCGTCTGGCCGCACACCTGCTCGAAGACCCTACCGACATCGAAGCCGCCGAGGAAGCCGGGCGTTTGCTCAAAGCGGCGCTTCGGCGCGTACCCGACGAGCAGCTGCGCGCGCTCTTGCCGGAGCCCGACGAAGACCTCACGCAAGGCGCCGGCGGGCAGACGCTTCGCTCCCGGTTGCTCGCGCTGCTGAGCGTCGCCCAACACCGCGCCAGTGGCGCACTGGACGCGGACGTGGAACTAGAGCTCGCGCGGCTGCAACCGCTCGTGCCTGGGCGCCTCAAGACGGCCGCCGAAACCGCCACCGGCAGCGTACAGAAGCGAGCGCAGGATGCAGCGCGCATCGTCACCGAAAGCGTCTTGCCGCGCCAAGCGCCGACTCCCGACGCGCGCCCGCTCAGCGACGCCGAACTCTCCGATGTCCTGCCGCATCCGCTGGCGCGAGAAGGCAGCGCGATGCTTGGGCGCGTTCAGTCTCTGCTGGCTTCGGTGAGCGTGCCCGATATGGGAACACTTCGCGATTTCTGCGAACAGCTCGACAGTTCGAGTCCGGCTGGTGAGGCGCTTCAGCAAGCGGCTCGCCTGCTAGGCATCGCGGGATTGCGGGGCTACGTATCCCGAGGCAGCAAGTCCGTCGGCGTCCGCGCCTATGAGGGCTCCCCTCCGTTCGTCCTGGTCGGCGGACAACACCTCGACGCCGAATCGGAGTACGCCATGAGCCCCGCCGAGCTGCGTTTCGCGATCGGCGCCGAAGTAGCACACGTCAAGTACGAGCACAGCCGAGTGACTTCGAACGAGGTCTGGGCCGGCGCCTGGGACAAGAGCAAACAGAGCATCGACTTCATGCTCGCAGTGCTGCCGATCGTAAAAGGCTGGAGCTTCGCGGGGCGGCTCACCGCGGCGCTCACCAAGATTCGACCGGACCGAATCCGAAAAGTGCTAGCGAATGCCGAAACGGTCAACGCAACTGTCAAGCGTGCTACCGGATTTTCTGCCTGGCAGAAACGGCAAGCGGCAGACACCGATCCCGCGGTGTTGTCACATATGAACGAAGAACTGGTCGCTGCCCATCGGGTCATGCAGCTCACCGCCGATCGCGCGGGCCTGGTTCTGGCAGGCGATATCGCGGCGGCGATTCGAGGGATCTTGCTGGTGCGGCGTGACTACCGCGCGGCACTCGAAACCGTTGCAGAGACCGGTTTGGAAACCATGCTGAGCCGCCGTGAAGAAGACGGCCAAATGGCCTATCAAGATCTCGCCGTTCGCGCGGGCGCCTTGATCGCGTTCTATCTTTCAGACGAATACGAGGCGTTGACCGACGCGGCTAGAAGCGCGGAGATGGACGCGACCTGACTGCCTTGAGCGCCGTCGCCAAGTCCCCGCTGCCACGCAGGCACCGGTAGCAGTCCGACAGCTTGAGGTGACCGCACCCGCGCTTCTGCTCCAGGCGTTCAAGGAGGCGTGCGGCCCGCATGTCGCCGTGGAGTGTGACGCGCGGCAAAAGCTGCTTGTATTCCGAGCACTCTCGGGCGAGCCGCAGATCCAACAGCACATCGAGAGCAGGCGTCGCACGGCGACGCACGTCGGGACTGAACAGTAAGCTGCGCGCGAGCTCGGTCGTCGCGGTCTTGGCGCGGGTCGCGACCCAAACAGCATAAAGAATATCGGCTCCCGGCGCGCCCAGCTGGGTGCCCGCTATCCTCAAGGCAGCAGCGGACGTCGCCTTTTTTCGCGCTGCCTGCCGTACGTCACGCAACAGCGATTGATCGCCCGCAAGCGATGCGTCCAGCCGCAGAGCCGCCGAATATGCCTCGAGCGCCTCGGGCGTTTCCGCGCGGGCGCTGCGCCCGCGTGCGATGGCCAGCCATTCCTGCGCCGAGCGCTTCTTGACCGGTCGCGCTTCCAGCGTCTCGAGGGCGGCCGTGTCGCCCGACGCAGCCCGTGCCAACGTCGCTTGCAGCGCGGCCGGCGCCGCCGACGCGAGTTCAGGGACCGCGCTGGTGACCGGCGCCGGCGCAGCTTGACGCTGTTTGTCGTCCCCGACGACCAGCAGCACAACGCCCAGACTGATGAGTGCACCCAACAGGAACACGCCGCTGGCACCGAGCACGAGCCCCCACATGGGGACAGCCACGCGACGCGCCCACCGGCGTCCCGTGGGTCGAGGCTTCTTGGCTGGCTCGGCCGTCCCTTGCGGTTCGATTTCGTGCAGCGTTATGTCCAGAAGCTGCGTCTTTGCGTCGCCCCGAATGGTCGTCGCGGGCTCGGCGACAACCGCGCGCGCTAGGTCAGGCAGCGCGTCCTCCAGTCGCTGCACGACCTCCGCCGCACTCTGCGGCCGGGCGTCCGCCGATTTCTCGAGCAGCCGCAGCGTGAGCTCCGCGAGGTGTTCATCGGTGCCTTCCGGCAGAGGCGGCGGCGGGTCGTTGAGGTGCATGGTGAGCACCGTCGAGACCTCGTCGTCTTCGAACGGCGGACGACCAGTCAACATCTCGAAAAGCAGCACGCCAACCGTGTACAGATCCGCACGGAAGTCCACAGCGCGCCCACCGGCTTGCTCCGGGGCCATGTAGGTGGGGGTACCAAACACGGTACCGAGCTGCGTCAACGCGGGGCCGTGGTGGTCGATGGCGATCTTCGCGATACCGAAGTCCAGCACCTTGACCAGCTCCGCACCGTCAGCCCGTTCAAGCAGCATCACGTTCTCGGGCTTGAGGTCGCGGTGAACGATGCCAGCTTCGTGCGCGGCGTCGAGAGCACTCGCGATCTGCACCGCGATGAGCGCCGCTCGCTCTTCCTCAAGCGCGCCGAGTTCCAGCACGTCCGCCAGACTCAGCCCGTCGATGAACTCCAACACCAGGTAGAACGCGCCGTCTTCGAGCCGACCGAAATCGAGCGCTTTCGCAACGCCTGGGTGATCGATGCGTCCCGCCGCAATCGCTTCCCGCTCGAAACGCTGGACGACTTCTGAATGCGCGGTCATCTCGCGATGCAGAACCTTGAGCGCGACGGGCTTCTGCAGCTGGATATGCTCGGCCTTGTAGACCGCCCCCATCCCGCCTTCACCGATCAGCGTTTCGATGCGATAGCGACCCGCGATCACGGTGTCCTGCGCCAACCCCTCGGACTCGGCGGGCTCGCTGACTGGCTCCAGCTCCGCGGGCAGCTCAGGCTGACGGTCCGGCGCATCCGAATCCATGCCGACAAACCGCTCGTCGGACTCGACTTCGTCGTTCAGCGGCCGCACCGGGCTAGCCTACCGCATCCGCTACGACATCGGGCCGCTAGTCGTCGCCTGAACCGTGACGCCCCGCGCCGCCAGCGAATCGCTGCGCACCGCGGCGCGCCTCCGCCAAGACGCCGTGGCCGCGCTTTGCCTCGATCTGCAACCCGCGGTCGAGCGGAGCGCCAAGGCCCTCGTAGACGCTCAACCGATCGGCGACCAGGCACTCCTGCGGAAAATCTGCCAGCTGATCGGCGAGTGCGATCGTCGCCGCGAGAGCGTCGCCTTCATCGACGACGCGATTGGCTAACCCGATGCGTTCAGCCTCGTGGGCGTCGACCACCCGTCCGGACAGAATAAGGTCAAGAGCCCGGCCTAGCCCGACTATTCTCGGCAGCCGCTGCGTCCCGCCGTCGATCAGCGGAACTCCCCATCGGCGCTCCAAGCAGCCGAATTTCGATCCAGCTCCGGCGATCCGGAGGTCGCAGTACGCCGCCAGCTCAAGTCCACCCGCAACGCACCAGCCTTCAACAGCGGCGAGCACCGGCTTCGCTGACGATAGGCGCGTGAATCCCAAAGGGCCTCCCTCGCCGTCTACGTCGTTGTTCATAGCCGTGAGATCCGCCCCCGCGCAAAACGCTTCGGTCGATCCGGTCACGATCAACACGCGCAGCTCGGCGTGTTTTTCAAACTCGCGAAATCCAGCCAACAGCGCATCCGCCGTTTGACGATCGATCGCGTTGCGCTTGGCAGGTCGATCGATGCGTAGCACCAACGATCGACGGATCCGTTCGTGGTGAACGGTCATGGTGTCCCTCCAGCCCTAGCCGCAACGAGCTCCAAGTACAGGTCCTCGTACTGACGCGCCACAACGTCTGCTTTGAAGTGCTGCTCGACGGCTTGATACTGCTCGGCGATCAACGCGTGGCTCGTCGTGGAGCGGCTCGCGACTCCCTGGCACGCCTCGACCCATTGTCGCGTGTCGAAAGGTAGACGACGCGCGCCGTGAAGATCGCGCAGGGTGCCGTGGTCCGCCGCGAACACCGGGACGCCGAGCGCCATCGACTCAAGCAGTGCGATCGGCAAGTCGACCTTTCCGTACAGGTCGTCAACGGGAAACAGCACCGCGTCCGAAGCCGCCAGGAGGCTGATAAAGTCGTCGACTTCACCTACAAATCGCACACCGTGCGCAGGCAGGCGCGCCGCTAGCTGCTGCTGGATGCGCGGCGCTTCGGGCGTCTTGGCACGGCACGCGAACACCACGATCGCATTTGGTACGGCCGCGTGCAGCGGTTCGACCATCGACGCGACGAACTCCGCGCCACAGCTCACCTCGAGGTCGCCTGGATAGACGAACATCGGCGCCTCGGCAGACACGTCGATCGCCGCCCGCGCGGCGTGCTTCTCGTCGTCGGACCGTTCGCGTACATCACCCACGGGCGGCGGAATGACCTCGACGCGGGCGACATGCCCGGATGCGTCCGCCGACGCGAGCCGATTGGCCGTGTCGCGACTCTGCGCGACGACAATGTCACCGAAGAACAAACCGCGGATATCATCAAAGCTCTTAGGCGCCGACGCGATTGTCTGAACCACGCTCGCCTTTCGAAGGCCTTTGCCGAACTTTCCGACGCTGCTGCTGCGCTTGTTGGGGGCGAAGGCAAAGTGCCACACGGGGGCCTTCGCGCGCGCCATCAGATACAGCGCGGCCCGCGCGTTCTGCGTGAGCGCTGGCGAGAATCCGCCCGAGTCACCGTAGACGGGCAACATTTCGACGCCCGGGATCGCCGGCGCGGACGGTGTGCTCATGACCTGAGGGTGCACACGCGAGACCGACCGAGCGACATCGCGAATCAAGCACTTCGTGCCGTCGTGAAACGGCGGCGCTATCGGTTTCGATACATACAGCACACGGGGAAGCATCCCGCTAACGTACCCGCAACTCGCTGGCGCCGTTGCGAAAACCTGACCCAGCGGATTTGACGGTGTTCCTATGTCACGGAGCGGACGCCGCTTCGATGGCTTCGGGCGCTCGACGCATGGCGCTCTGCACGGCGGCCAACATCACGCGCCGCTTGAGCCTGCGGATTCGGCTCTTGCTGCGGGCCTGTCGCCGTGTCGCCTTTGCGCTCGCCGTCCCCGATACGCGGCCCTTGATGGACCGACCGGGCATCTCGTAGAGCACGTACTCAACCCGCGCCGACACGACCAACGTACCGCCACGCTTCTTTCCGTCCAGCTTGCTCAGACGAGTGTCGACCCGCAGGATGGGTAACCGCTTCGCGTCGACGTTACCGTCGTCGATCATCACACCCGGAAGGGACTTGAGCTGCTCCTTGGATGACCTCTTGAGTTCCCGCATGATGCGGCGACTCTTGACCTTCGCCCCGTCGCGAGTCTTGCCGACCTGCAGCAGCACCTTCACGCCCTTGGGCGCCTTCGTCTTGGGCTTTGGACGCCTTGCCTTGAGCCCAGCTATCGACGCTTTCACCTGCTGGCGCACCGCCGCGGACGAATCCTTGCGTGCTGCCGTTAGCGCGTCGATGGCGCGTGGGTCCCCATGACGAAGCAGCGCTGCAGCTGCCGCGGCACGGACAGCGGCGCTGTCGTCCTTGAGCGCTCGCTCCAGCGGGACGCGAACGATCGACTGGTCCTTCTTGCCGAGTTCCAAGGCCGCGCGCACGCGCACGCGAAAGTCCTCACCGTTGCGCAACTTGTCGATCAGTCCATCGACATCAAGTGCGAAAGCGCTCGCGCTGACCGCCACGATCAGTGACAGGATCAGAACCTGAAGGCCTCGCTTGATGATTTTCATCGACTGAACTGATCCCATCGTCCGGATCTGAAGCAGTTCAATCAAGCTACTTCTGAAGAAAAGTTCAGCGCCCGGGTGATCCTTAGACCGACCGGACGTTCGATTGTTCAGTTGCGATCCAATTTTCGCGCACTTAGCCCGCAACCCACATTCACCGCAGAAACTCACACATGCGGGCATTCTGCCCCGCCAGCCTACATGGTCTCACAGCGGCTTACCGGCACGGGTGCTTGTCGTAGCGCTGCTATTGAGCGATCAGCTCTTGGACCTTCGCGCGAATCGCCTCTTCCGAGCCGGCCTTGAAGCTGACCTCCACATGGCGCACGATCCCATTTCTGTCGAGAAAATAACTCGTCGGCATACCGGGAGGGTCGTACAGACCCGCAACCGTCTTGTCACCGTCCCAGGCGAGCGGGAACGTGACGCCGGTCTTCTTAGCAAACGCTGCGATCGGATCCGGCTCTTCGTCTTCACTTTCGGCCAAGATCACGAGGTCGTCGCCGAACTCCTTGTTCAGCGCCTCATAGTGCGGAAACGACTCCTCGCACGGCTCGCACCAGGTCGCCCAGAAGTCCACGATCGCGACTTTGCCCTTAGCCGTCGACAGCGAAGCGGTCTCGCCGCCGGACTGAGCGGGCAGCGTGAAATCCGGTGCCTGAGCACCGAGCAGCGCATGCTCTGCTGACGCGCTCGTGGCAGCACCGGATCCCTGCGGCCCGCAGCCTGCAAGACAGGCGACGACGCCGACCAAAGCGCCTGCGTGGGAGATGTGCACGGCCTACTTCCCTCGCTTGAGGATCTTGAACTCGACGCGGCGGTTCTTTTCGCGCCCCGCCTTCGACTTGTTGTCGGCGAGCGGCTGTGTCTGCCCGTAGCCCGCCGATTCCAGTCGTCCAGCCTCGATGCCGCGTTTCTTAACCAGGTAGTCCTTCACGGCCGCCGCGCGCTTCTCGGAGAGCTTCTGATTGCGCTTCTTGTTGCCGCGACTGTCCGTGTGCCCGGCGACCTCCAGGGACTTGATGTCGGCAAACTTCTTGAGCACGTCGGCTACGGCATCCAGGATCTGGAAACTCCGTTTACCGACGATGCGTGACGACCCGGTCGCGAAGTTGATCTTGTCGGTGATGACAATCGCGGTCTTCGTGACCTTAACGGTAGGCTTCGCGGGGCCTTTGCCGGCTTTCTTAGGTGCCACATCCGGACACCCGTCTTCGTCCTCGAAGCCGTTCAGCGTCTCGGACTTCTCCGGGCACTCGTCCTTCTCGTCCGGCACGCCATCGCCGTCATCGTCC
>JAUIKB010001104.1 GCA_030430975.1 Polyangia bacterium | reverse complement strand
CGCCTCATCAACGCCCGCGGTGCAAAACGCTGCCTCGTGCACCGTACCGACGACGCCTCGCCAGCGCGGAATGTTCGACACCTCACAGGCGGGCTGTCCAACCGCTAGCAGCGCGCCAAACAACACCAGTCGTCGCGTGATCATTAGCTCGGCGCCACCATAGCAACAGCGCTACCCTGCACGCCATGCGAGTTGTACTCGAACCGTGTCAGGTCGGCGGATTCCGCTTCGCGGGCGTCGCGGCCGGAATAAAAACTAACGCCGCCCTCGATCTCGGATTGATCTGCGCCGACACCACGGCGACTGCTGCCGGCGTCTTCACCCGCAATCTGGTGCGTGCGGCGCCGGTCGTGTTGTCCGCTCGGCGTATCGCCGCAAGATCCGCGCGAGCGGTGCTAGTGAACAGCGGCAACGCCAACGCGTGCACTGGTCAGCCCGGCGCTGATGCGGCGCTCGCGACAACCGGCGCGGTGGCCCAGCAGCTCGACGTCGGCGCCGACGACGTGTTGTGCGCGTCCACGGGCGTGATCGGTAAACCGCTTCCCACCGACGTGATCGCGTCGGCCACGCCCGGGTTGGTCGACGACCTGTCCGACGACGGCGCCGCACGATTTGCCGAAGCCATCCGCACCACCGATCGCTTCGCCAAGGTCGCGTCGGTCGAGGTCGAATCGGGCGGCCAGCGTGCGCGCTTCATGGGCATCGGCAAGGGCGCCGGCATGATCCATCCCGACTTGGGCCCGCTAACGCCTCACGCCACCATGTTGGTTTTTTTGGTGACCGACGCGGTCGTCGACTCAGCCCAGCTGCAGCACCGGCTGGTCTCGGCATGCGACGTCACGTTCAACGCCTGCACCGTCGACGGCGACACGTCCACCAACGACACCGTGCTCGCGCTCGCGTCCGGGAGCAGTGGCTGGACGCCTGACCCGAAGCTGGTTCAAGACGCGTTCACCGCGATCGGACGCGAGCTCGCGCTCATGATGGTGGCGGACGGCGAAGGCGCCGAGCACGCCGTCGAGATCGCCGTGTCGGGCTTGGCGTCGGACGCCGACGCACGCCAGGTCGCGCGCACGGTGGCGCTGTCACCACTGGTCAAGACGGCGCTGTTCGGACGCGACGCCAACTGGGGTCGGCTGCTGGCGGCCGCCGGGCGCGCCGGTCCGCTGTTCGATCCTCAGCGCGCGACGATCCGCGTCGGTGGCATCACCATCGCCGAACGCGGCGCCTTCGTCAGCGCCGAAGCCGAAGCCAGCGCCGCCAAGGTCATGCAGGACGAGCGGTATCGCATCGACCTAGAGCTAGGCGACGGCCCCGGCTCGTTCAGCTATTTCACCTCCGACCTGGGGCACGGCTACATCGACGTGAACGCCGGGTATCGTTCGTAGCCGGTCAAAACGTCACTCTTGTCGACGCTCGACCTCAGTACCGGGTGATGATTCGGTTGGCCGGGCGCGTACGAGCCGTAGACGATCAGAGCCTCGCCGTGGTTATTCGCAGTCACCGCCTCAGTCTATGCCGACCTCTGCTTTTCGTGGCGATCGCCCCCGGTCCGACGTCGCTGCGTCGACGTCCCACGTCACCTCGGTGTCGATCGCGGTTTTGCGGTAAGGGTATGGGGTGCACTGGAGCCGGCCCTTCTTCGCAGGATTCGTCGTCATCGCGGCTAGCTGCGCTCCGAAGCCCGGAACGATCGGCGCCGTCATTGGCCAGCAGACCGACGGCCGCCTGTTCCTTCGCGAAGTGCCGGAAGATCTGGCCGCGGGCGAAGCAGGCCTGATGGCGGGAGACGAGGTGCTGTTGATAGATGGTCGCGACGTCCGCCCGATGTCCAGCGCCGCCGTGCATGAGATGTTGATCGGCGAGATCGGAACCACCGTGAAGCTGACGATCGTGCGCGACGGCGAGGTGCTACGCCGGACCTTAGTGCGGACGGAAGCGCGCCGCCGCGGCGCCGGACGTCCCAGACGGTAGTCGCTACGAAATCAGATGGCTCAGCGCAAGGTCGCGCCCGACGGTCCACTGCAGCAAGCTCGCCACCAGCAGGAACGTTAAGACGCCCACCGCCGGGGTCAGCCGCGCCAGCGCACGTATCCAACCGCACATAGCGCGGCGAAAGCTCCCAACCCCAGCGCCGGACTGTAGAATGGAGTTGCGAGGGGAAACGGAAAGAACACCAACCCCCGCGCGACCCACGACACGCCCCCAAGAAACTCGGTCACGACGGCCTTCATCGGCACGCGACGCGGTGGTCGGCGCAGGGGCATCGCA
>JAUIKB010001103.1 GCA_030430975.1 Polyangia bacterium | reverse complement strand
AGCTGCCTAAGCACGACGCTAAACCCCGACGGCGCATCCACTGGAGCTGGCTTGGGTTTCTGGTGCCGTTCATGAACTTCTACGTGCCATACGGCATGGTCCGTGAGGTGTGGCGCCGCACGGCGACGTACGACGATGACATTGGGACGGGGTTTATCCTCGCGTGGTGGTTCGCCTGGCAGGCCTATTTCTTCGCCGGTCTGACGCTCACCACGCGGAGCGGGTACGCGCACGTCGTGCACACCGTGCTGTACTTCGCCGCGGGCTTGCTAGCGCTGCGCGTCGTGAAGCGGGTCTCTGAAAGAGTTGAGACGAACTCCCCGGATTCGGTACCCAGGCCCGAGGTTGTCAAGCAGCCTGAAACGCTGCGGTTGACCTGGCCAGGCGAAGGCGCGCCGTACCGGGAGCGGTCGGAGCAGCTGACGGTAGAGGTCGCCTCGGATGCGGGTAGAGTCGATCATGCGGTCGGGGTTGGGTGGCTGGTGATCGCGGCTTTCGTGCCGTTCACGTGTTCGGCGCTGTTCTTTCGACTGCCGTCGAGCTGGTGGGGGGGCGTGTGCCTACTCGGCGGCCTCGCCGGTCTTGCTTGGGCGCGCCAGGGTCGCATCTCGGCTGGGCTACGCCGCGTGCGCGTGACGGATACTGCATGGGAAACTCCCGCAGGGCGTGTGCTGCGCGAGAAGGCGCGCCGTCTTAGGGTATTTCGGCATTGGGCCGAGCCGAGCGCGATGGTTCCGCGATTCGGAGTTCAGCTTGAACACGAAGGCATCGACGACGGCGAACTCTACGACACCGAGCTGTTTCGTGGCATGACTGCCGGCGAAGCAGCGTACGCGCGAAGCGTGCTGGTCGAATTATTGCCGCGGCGTAAACGACGCCGGAGGAAACGACGTGGATAGTGCCGCTGAGTCGCTTTCGCGACGACTTGCGCTGCGCGCACCGGCTTTGGTCGCCTGTCTGGGGCTGGTCGGGCTGGTGATCGGACCGTTTCTGGGTAGCGCTCCGGATTTTTTTTGGCGTCGGCTTTCCGATCTTGAGAATCCGGCGGCCCTCGATTTTCCGCCTACCAAGTCGTACGTCCACGTCTATAACGCACTCGAACGCACGGTGACGGTGACGGTTGCGGGGGAGCGACACACGGTGCCGTTCGGTGCGACGAAGATGCTCAAGTTGGAGCCGACCGACGAGCTGAGCGTTGCGACTCGGCTCGCCGACGGTACTGAACTCGAATCGTTCGACGCCAAGACCACGGTCGGAGTGCACTATGTGTACAACATCGCGGGCGCGGGGCTACTTGAGGAGTACACCGTCTACTACGGCGGGGACGTGCCGGCGGAGGTGAAGCGACGCTTCACGGACCGCTGGAACAGCTATGACTCCGACTACGTGATGGTCGACTGGCCCGATACACTGAACGTGGCGGCAGATACCACGCGCACCGCGCTCACTCCTTATCAGCGGAGCGACCCGTCTGATCTGCTCGACTCCCTAGAAAATGAGGAGCATCGCGCCGCGATCATTCGCGCGCACGTACGCTGGACGCCGGGTACGTCGATTCACCTGAACGACTGGCTCAGCGAATCGGCGTCTCTGCCCGATGCGAAACGGCTGCTAGACGGTCGGCTTCAGGCTGACCCGTTTGATGTCGTGACGCTGTTGGTCGAACAGGATCGCGCCAGCGGAAAGCAGTTCGAGAGCGTTTGCCAGCGGCATCGCAAGTTGGCGGCCTCTGCGCCTGAGCGTGTCGAGCTGTTGTTCGTCACCGCGCAGTGTGCACCGACGCGGGCTGGGCTTCGCAAGGCTTTGGGCGAGCTACATGAACAGCATCCAAAAAACGCGTGGATTGCGCTTGGGCACGGATTCGAGCAATCGAGCATTCAGCGCTGGGACGAGGCGATAGCAGCCTTGGAGATCGCGCGCACCGGAGCGCCCGCATGGCGTGACGAAGTGAGCCTGCGCCTCGCTCGGCTGCTCAGGCTCCGCCGCCCAGCGACACCGGATCTCGACCGGCGTTTGGACGAGCTGGCTGAGGACTCACCTCGGCTCAAGTGGCTGCGGCACGCGGAACGCACGACGCAAGAGGACGAAGTCCAGGAGGGGTTCCGGCAGCTCGCCAAGGGGCGAGTCGAAATGGCAGCCGGTATTGCGGGCAAGGGCGCCGATGGCGCTAAGGCACTCATGTTTTTCGCAGCCGCATCGGACGGAGCACCGCCATCAGCGGTCGACTACGCGCTCGCCGAGGGGCCGGATACGACCGATGCCCAGACGGTTTGGTT
>JAUIKB010001102.1 GCA_030430975.1 Polyangia bacterium | reverse complement strand
GCGGGCGCGGGCGGCACAGCCTCCTTTTCATCGGCGGCTGCTGCCGCAGGGGCTTCCGCGACGTTGTCGGGTGTCTCGGCGCTGGCTTCCGGCTTCTTGTTGGAGTTGCAAGCGACGAGCGCGATGGAGATGAGACCAAAAACAATTGAACGCTTCATGATACTGATTCCTTGAATGGCGCGTCCTTGGACGTGCACGACCGCTGATTAGCAACCCGCGTGCCACCGGGTCGCAAAAGCGATTCTCGCCGCTTTCAAGCTTGGCTCGCCGCGCCATGAGCAAACCCGGCGCAGAGGTGCGCAGCTCTTGCACACGTGGGCGAATGAATGTGGGGACGCCAACGCGCTGCGAACAGAATCAGTTGTCAGAGTTCAACGGACGGAACGCGCGAACGCCGCCGGGGTCTTGCCGCTCCAACGCCGGAACGCACGCACGAAGTTGGCGGTGTCGGCGTAGCCGACGCGCGCGCCAACTTCGGAAATCGTGAGGCGACCCTCGCGAAGGAGCGCCGCCGCCTGGCGGTATCGGTGCTGCTGCAGTTCGTTCGAAAACGTCGTGCCGTGTTCCGACAGGCGCCGTTTGAGCGTGCGCTCGGAGAGACCCATCGCCGACGCGGCATCACCAGCGGTGCTCACGTCGCCGGCATCGAACAGGCGGCGAAGCGAGACGACCGGTGAGCTCGCTTCCGGAGTGGAGCGCAGTTGTTCTTCGCATTGGTCGCTCGCCAGTCGTGCAGCGTACGGATCCGCCATCGTCAGTGGTAGCGCCAGATCGGCCGCGTCGAACAGCAGCGCGTTGGTGGCGGCACCAAACGCGATACGACCGGCGCTCAGCGCTTCGAAGCGGCGCGCGTAGTCCGGCTCCGGTATGGCCAGCCGCAAGTGTCCGTCGAGAGTCCGCCCCGTCAACGCCTCCCCGATACGGTACAAACCGATACTGAGGGCCAACAACAGCACATCGCGCACGCTGCCGAGATCGATGAGCTCATCGATCGTGAGCGTGCATTGCCCGTTCGACGTCGTCAGTCGTAAAGCGATCGTATCCGTTCGGGTCGGCGCGTAACGCACGGCGAGCTCCAGCGCCTCGCCCACCGTGCTGGCGGTCATCGCCGCCAGGCCGAGGTAGCCGTGGACGGTGACGCGCATCTGTTCGCCCATGAAGTAGCCGAGCGCCGGCTCGCGGGTCTCCGATCGCGCGTGCTCGACGAGTCGCTGCACCGACGCCAATGGAATGCGTGCTCCGGGGGCGGCAAGATCGACGTCCTGCAAGCCCGCTAGCTGCGCCAGCCGAGTTCTCGGCACGCTGAGCGATTCGCATAGGTCCAGCAGATGCACCGCGTGGATCGCCGGCAAGTAGCCACGGGGATCAGCGGTTTGGCCCACGGTGACCATACTTTGGCACGACCGACCCTTTCGTCAATAGAGCTGGGTACGCACTCTAAGCAGTATGGAAGTCCAACCGACGCAGCCGGTCGTCCGCAACTACAAGTTCGACTTCGAGCCGGACATCCCGCGGGACTGGCACAAAGACGGGCTCGCCGTGAGCGCCTTTTTCAACAACCTGTCGATCTTCTTTCCCGCAGGCGAGCGGTTCTTCGTGCGCAGTGTGAATCGGTTCCGGCACAAGGTGGACGATCCGGACCTGCTGAGTCGGGTCCGCGCGTTCACTTCCCAAGAAGCTATTCATACGCGAGAACACTTGGCGTACAACCAGATGCTGCGCGACCACGGCTATCCGGTGGACGCGATGGACGCGCGGGTCGAGCGGTTGTTGCGCCGTGCCGACGACAACGCCGCTCCGCGCTGGCGCCTGGCGGTGACGTGCGCGCTGGAGCACTTCACGGCGATCATGGGAGAGATCCTGCTGACCCATCGCGAGTTTCTCGAAGGCTCCGACCCGACCCTGACGCGAGTATGGTTGTGGCACGCGCTCGAGGAAAACGAGCACAAGTCGGTCGCGTTCGAAGTGTACACGGCGGCGGGCGGCAACTACTTCGAACGCTGCATCGTCATGCTGATCACGACCTTCATGTTCTGGGCGAAGGTCGCCGAACAGCAGGTGCGCATGATGAAGGCGGCCGGTTGTCTATGGTCGGCGCGCGAATGGTATTCCCTGACCCGGGCGCTACTTTGGCGACCGGGTTTGGTGCATCGTTTGGTGCTGCCTTCCGTGCGCCGGTGCGGCCTCGGGAGCCATCCCTCTCATGCTTTTCGCTCATCAGCTTGCCGCGGTGGACGGGCCGCCTCGCCAAAACACCTCGTTGAGCACGTTAAGCCCTCG
>JAUIKB010001101.1 GCA_030430975.1 Polyangia bacterium | reverse complement strand
ACTCAGTCCGGAGCTACCCCATCACGCGCGCCGAGAAGCCACTCGCCGTGCCGAAGCGGCGGGGGTCAGCGTGGGCGAACGCCGCGACCCGAGCCGCCTCGCGGCTTTTGACGTGGGCATGGTGGCCAGCGGTACAGCCACCGTCGACTGCGTAGCAGCCGGCGTTCCGCCGGTGGTGGTGTACGCCACGACGCGCCTGACTACACCGATTCTGAAGCGCTTGGTGCGCACACCTTGGATCGGCTTGCCGAACGTCCTGCTTCAACGAGAGGCATTCCCCGAACTCGTGGGCAACCGCCTCAGCGTGACCGGGTTGGCTCGGGCGACCGGCGACGTGCTCGACTCAAGGCAGCACCACGCAGCCGCGTGCCTCGAGATCGCCGGCATGATGGGTCGGCGGAAGGCCGGGCCCGAAGTCGCACGCCAGCTGCAGGGCTGGCTGGGCGAGTGACGCCGGATGCCTCACCTACAACCCCGTGGCTGGCTGGTGTTGCTGTCGGCAGCAATCTTGTCGTTGAAGCTCGCCGCCGCGTTTCAACTCGGCTTCGCGGATGCCGAAGCGCTCTATGTGACGTACTCGATGTTCCCCCAGCCCGCTTATCTCGACCATCCGGGATTGGTGGGGCTAGCCGTGCGCGGGCTGGGTTCGGATCCGACACCTCTGCGCGTCCACTTAGCAACGGCAGTCTTGAACACCGCTTTGCCGTGGTGTGCGGTGCTGGTCGCGCGGGCGCTCGGCGCCAAGCATCGGGCAAGCTATCTGTCAGGCTTCGCGATGTTGCTCGTGCCGATGCTGTCGATCGGCTTGTTTGCTTTCACCCCGGATCTGCTGCTGTGCGGCCTCTGGATCGTCGCACTCGGCTGTGCGGGTCGCTGGCTTGGCTCGGCACCCGCGTCGTTCAAAGCGGTTCTGTGGGGGCTCGCGACCGGCGCGGCCATCGGACTCGCTTGCCTGAGCAAAGTCAGCGGGCTGCTTTTATGGATCGCCGTGCTGGCTACCTTCGTCTTCACGCCGCGCGGACGAGCGCACCTGGCTTCGCTGAGCCCGCTGCTGAGCGTGCTGCTCACCGGGCTGCTGATCGCGCCCCTCGGCGTCTGGGAATGGAAACATGGATTTCCCATGCTGCAACATCGACTGGTCGCGACCCAAACCGGCGCCGGCGTATCGCTTCGCAACCTCGGGGCACTGCTCGGAGGACAACTGCTCTACGTTACGCCGCCGTTTCTGTGGGCCGCGTTCGTCGTTAGCCGACGCCTGATCCGAAACGACCGGCGTGACGCCGTCGACACGCTGCTGCTGCTCGCAACCGTGATCCCCGGTGTTGTACTGGGCACGCTGTGCCTGTGGTCGCGAGTCGCCGAGCCGCACTGGATCGCGCCGGCCTATCTAGCGCTAGCGTTCGCCGCGGCGCGCTCGCCAGACGACGTCGGGCCACGTCTCCGTCGAGCAAGCGTCGCCCTCGGTACGTCGCTGTTCGTTGCCGCGTGGACTTGGACGAACACCGGTGCGTTCATTGCGTTGATGGGCGACCGCTACCGTGCTCGGTATGACCTATCCAACGACCTGCACGTCTGGCGGCAGGCGCTTCCCGCGATCGTCACGGCACGCTCGGCCGTCGGCGCGCAGTCGAAACCGCCAGTGCTGTTCGGTCCGCATTGGATCGTGTGCGCTCAGCTGCAGGCGCAGTTGGGACCGAGCGTAAAGATCGCGTGCGGCACGCCGCACGGCGACGATTTCCAGCGATACTTTGCACGGGTTGGCGTCGCCGGGGCGTCGGATGTGCTGGTCATCAGCGATTCACGGTTTGATGCCAAGGCTGCGCCGGCACTGCCGAGATACGCTCCCGTGAAAACCTGGACGGTCCAAGCAAAGCGAAACGATGCGCTGATTCGCACCGTGCGCATCAGCTGGTGGCGGAGGCGCGCTCGCGCTCAGGCCTGGACGCGCAAGCCGGCTGACTGAATCAACGCGTTGTCGCGCCCGACGTCGGGATTCGGGGTGGTGAGCAACTCATCGCCGTAGAAGATGCTGTTGGCGCCCGCATACAGGCACATCAGCTGAGCTTCTTGCGTCAACTCGGTGCGGCCCGCGCTGAGCCGGACGCGGCTCTTGGGCATGAGGATCCGCGCCGTCGCAATCATCCGCACGAGTTCGAGCGGCATGACCGGGGGCAGCGCCTCGAGCGGGGTGACCTCGATCTGCGGGGTCAGTCCGCTTTCGGTCACCGGCGGTTCCAGCAGCACGGTGCCGGGCAGGGTTTCGGGCGCCGGGTTGGCCAGCCAGTCGATCACCGAC
>JAUIKB010000059.1 GCA_030430975.1 Polyangia bacterium | reverse complement strand
ACGCTTTTCATACAGACTCTCGGGGAGAACAAAGTGCGTGCTGCACGCATCGCAGGTGACATCAAAGGCCATAGGACCGATCGTACACGCTCCGCATTTCCCCGGAAAAATCCCCGTCCTTTTTGGGGCCCGCGCACTGAACCTCCGCTCAGTCGATACGGCTACGCGGGCGAATCGCGGATAGATGTCGACCGCTGGCGCGGCCGTCCCGCCGATACGAGAAGTACAGCTCCGAGTCTAAGACGGTACAGCCTTCGACGTGGTCGACGCAGTGCTCGTCTAAGCCTGCCTCTACGAGCTGCGCGTGGACGATGCCACGCAGATTGACGTGGGGCTTGCTTCGGCTGCGGTCGACGACATCAGGCGCGGGCGAAACGGCTTGGAGCTGTTCGGCGACATCATCGGAAACCTCGAAGCTCTGCCACGAAATGTGGGGACCAACTGCTGCGACGAGTCGATTCCCGGCGCCGAACGCCCGCACCACTTCGCCCACGATATTGGCGTGCACCCCGCGCCATCCGGCGTGAACTGCCGCCGCTCGTCCGTCGTGGAGGTCTGCCAGCAACACCGGAACGCAGTCTGCCGTGCGAACACCGCAGGCCACGTCGGGACAATCCGAAAGCACCGCGTCGCCTTCCTCGAACAGAACGACCTCCCGGTCCTCGTCTCCTTTCAGGGTACGGAGCGCGGTCCCGTGGACTTGAGACAGGAAAAAGATCTTCTCTGGAGCGACGTCGAGAGCGCGGCCGGCGCGCTCGAGGTTGGCGCGGACATTCTCCTTGGAGTCGCCGGCAGCGTACGAAAAGCTCAGCGATTCGTAGGGTCCACGGGACACCCCACCGCGGCGGGTAAAGAAAGCGTGCCGGAAGTTATGCCGGGTGAGCAGCTCACTCGTCTTGAATTCGGCTTCTTTGATTCCGGTCATGTGTGCAGCATCGTCGCTTGATCAGCCGAGTTTTGGTATCACCGATCGAAGATGCGCGGAAAGGACCCATTCATCGGTCGGGACATCCTGAACGGTCAGTTCAAGATCTTGCAAAAGATCGGCACTGGGGGAATGGGGTCCGTATACAAGGCCGCGCAAACGGACATGAATCGCGAGGTCGCGATCAAGATCCTCCATCCGAAACTCGCGGGGCGCAAAGACCTGACGTCGAGGTTTCGGCGCGAGGCGCGCGCGATGAGTCAGCTGACTCATCCGCACACCGTTAAGGTGTTCATGTACGGTGAATTGGAGGACGACGGTTCGCTTTACATCGTGATGGAGATGCTGGAGGGCAAGAACCTCAATCAGACCGTACGGCGAGAAGGGCCGCTGGCGGTCGAGCGAGCGATCCCGATCCTAACCAGCGTATGCGGCGCGCTTCAGGAAGCGCACGACATCGGCATCGTGCATCGTGACCTCAAGCCCGAGAACATCTTCTTGTGCAAGCAGGGCGGCCTGACCGACTACGCGAAGGTGCTCGATTTCGGACTGGCCAAAGTGACGGAAGCGCAAATGCGACCCGGTTCGATCATCCTCACGCAAGAGGGAATGGTGTTCGGAACTCCGGAGTTCATGTCTCCAGAGCAGGCTCAAGGGCAGACGCTGGACGCTCGCAGCGACATCTACTCGCTGGCGATCATCCTGTACGAGGCGCTGACTGGGAAGCTGCCTTTCCACGCGAAGACGCCGATGGAGTACATACAGAAGCACGTCATGCAAACGCCCATCCCGCTCGGGGAGCGAGTTGAAGGCAAGACGTTCCCGCCGGGTCTTTGGGAGGTGATTCAAAAGGCGATCGCCAAGAGCCCCGCAGATCGTTGGCAGACGGCGACCGAGTTTGGTGAGGCGTTGATGCCGTTCGGCGCCGGCAGTCACTCCAACTCCGGGTTGCCGTCCCAGCCGTCGTTCCCGCCGCAGGACGACCGCAACGCCGAAGGGGCACAGGCGAAGACCGACGAGGGCAGCGCACCTGCTGGACAACAGCTGCCGGTCGGGTTGCTCGTGGGTGTGGCGGCGGTGTTTCTCATCGTCGGGGTGGTCGCGGCGATTCTAGTCATGCGTTTCATGGCGGGATGAGCAGCGACGACCCAAGCGAGGCGCCCGACGCACCGGCGAAAGCCCCGCCGCTAGAGCCGCCCGAAGCCGCGGCTGACGAAGCGCCGACTGCGCGAGCATCACGGCCGCTGGGCACGACCCTGCCATCCGCGACCGATGCGGACACGGCACGGGAACCCGAACCGGTCCGGCAGGGGCCCGGCAACACGCTCGTAATGGAAGAAGGTCCCAGCGACTTCATCCAAGGCGCGAAACGCACCCTGGTCAGCGAGGACGGTCCCAGCGAGCCGGAGCGGCCACCAGACGTGCGTGTGGAACACGTCCGGCTTGTTCCCGAAATCGGCTCCGGCGATGGTTCCGTCGAACGACCGATCGAGGTGTCAGCGAGCAAGCCGAAGGATCAGGCTCGTGTCCAAGGGCCCGGACGCGCACAGGCGGCGCCGTCCGCGAACGGCCCAACGAAGCGGGGTCGCTGGAAGCGTATTCTCAAGATCGCGCTCCTCGCGGTCCTCGCCGTGCTGCTGGCTGGGGTTCTCGGCGTGGTGCTGATGGTGCGCCACTACGAAAGTGACCTGCCCAGCGTTGCCAAGTTGAAAAAAGGCTACGCTCCGCCTCAGGTGACGCGGATTCTCGCCAGTGACGGCTCGTCCTTGGCGAACGTGTTCACTCAACGTCGGACGGTCGTCAAGGTCTCGTCCATTCCCGGGCACGTGAAGCTAGCGTTTCTAGCGGCCGAAGACGCGCACTTCTACGAACACGAGGGGCTGAACTACTTCGGTATGTTGCGGGCGCTATTTGCGAATCTGCGCGCCGGCAAGACGGTTCAAGGCGGCAGTACGATCACGCAACAAGTCGTAAAAAACCTGCTGCTGGACTCGGCGCGTACGTATCGTCGAAAAGCCCGCGAAACGATCCTGGCGCGCCGTCTTGAGCAGCATTTGACCAAGGACGAGATCTTCGGCCTGTACCTCAACCACATCTATCTCGGCCACGGCCGTTATGGGGTCGAAGAAGCGTCTCGCTACTTCTTCGGGAAAAAGACCAAAGAACTGACCGTGGCTGAGGCGGCGCTATTGGCGGGTTTGGTGGCGTCACCGGAGCGGTACTCGCCCCGTCGTGCACCGAAGAAGGCGCTGGCGCGGCGGCGCTACGTTATCGGCCAGATGCTCAAGAAGGGGTTCGTGACGCAGAAGCTCCACGATTCGGTTGTCGACGCGCCGCTGCGCATCGCGCCAGCGTCGGACGGCGAGAGCAAACTGGCGCCGGAAGTGGTTTCTCACGTTAAAAAGCAGCTCAAGATATTGGTCGGAGAACGAGCGATCATCGGTGGGTTCACGGTTCACACGACGATCGATCCGGCATTCCAGGCAGCCGCGAGAAAAGCGGTTCGCGCGGGGTTAGATGGCTACGCGAAGCGCCAAAAGCTCGCGCCACCCTACACGCTCAAGCAGCGCAAAGTCTGGGGCAAGCCGTTTGAGGGCACCCCGCGTCGCCACGGCATCTACGTCGGTCGCGTGGTAGGCACGGATGATGCGACCGGAACGATCCGCGTACGCATCGGATCGGTCACGGGCGCCGTGCACCTCACACAAGAAGAGCGCTACAATCCGAAACACGTCAAACCGAGCGACTTTGTGGGGCCGGAGGCGAGCCTCCGCGTGCGGCTTGTCGGCGATCCGTCGACGGAGAACCCGGCGCTGCGATTAGAACTCGGACCGCAGGCAGCGCTGGTAGCCATCGATCCCCGGTCTCGCCACATCAAGGCTCTGATCGGTAGCTACGAAGCGCTGTCCGGTGGTCTGAATCGAGCGCTTCAGGCAAAGCGACAACCAGGGTCAGCCTTTAAGCCGTTCGTCTACGGGTACGCGCTGCACTCACGGTTGCTCACGCCAGCGACGGTGCTTCAGGTTCCTGCCAAGGGCGGTGGCACCGAACCGCTCAGGCTGCGCATGTCGATCGCGACGAGCAATAACTCCGGTGCTCAGCAGGTGCTCAAGAAGGTCGGGCCAGCCAACGTGGTTCGGTGGGCACAGAGCTGCGGCATTGAATCGCCCATGAAGCCCGACATCTCCCTGGCGCTGGGGGCTTACGAAGTGACCCCGCGAGAGCTGGCAAACGCCTACGCGACGTACGCCAGCGGCGGGGAGTACGCGACGCCCGTGTTGATCACGAAGATCGTAGGCCCTGACGGAAAAGAGGTCAGGCTACCCGAAGTGCCTCCCAAGCGTCGCGTGATGGAGCCGGCGGAGGCTTATCTCATCACCAGCATCATGTCGTCGGTCGTTACCGACGGAACGGCCAAGCGTGCCAAGGCGTTGGGTCGCCCGGTCGCGGGCAAGACCGGTACGACGAACAAGGCCAAGGACGCGTGGTTCTCGGGCTTCACCAGTGAGCTAGTCGCGACGGTGTGGGTTGGGTACGACGACGCGCATCCGCTCGGCTGGGGCGAGCAGGGCGCTGTTACCGCGTTGCCGACTTGGGTCGACTTCATGCGCTCCGCCCATAAGGGTCGTCCGGTCACGCAGTTCGCACGGCCCGCCGGAATCGTGACCGCCAAGATCGATCCGGTTACGGGTCTGCTGCCTTATGACGGTCAAGGTGACGCAATCGAGGAACAGTTCCTCGAGGGAACGTTGCCGAGCACCCATGCCGAGGTGCCGGCGCCCGACGCGGGTGTGGACGCCGGCTCAGACGATGCAGGCGCCGACGATGATGCCGGTCCGGCCGCGCCAGCCCCGGATGCCGGCGCTGCGCCGCCCGCGAGCGCGGTTCCCAGCGCAGCGCCGCCTCAGCCGATCCCCAGCAACGAGCCGCCCCCGTTCTAGCCAACGGTCGTGGCTCGTCGGCGTGGGCTAGTAGGCGTCGTGAAAATCGAGCCTGCCTCAGCGTGGTCACCAGAGATACCGACGGTCCCAACTAGATCTAGCGCGTGATGCGCCTCGGCGGCGGCGACGCTTATCGTGTGAGTTGCTGCACGTAGCCGCCGTGTGCTCTGAGCGGCGATGTGGTAGCCGTTCACCATGCGCTTGAACTTGATTGCGATGATTGCGGTATTGTCTTTAGGCGGTGGGGGTTGTTCATCCGGATCATCGGGTTCCGGCGGACCGGGCGGCGTCGGGGGCACCAGCGCCGGCGGCACGTCCGCGCAGGGGGGCACTGGCCAGGGCGGGGCGACCGGAGGCGGTAGTTATGCGAGCCGGCGCAGCCCCACCTGCAAGGCTGCGCTCAGTTCGATTTGTGATCACATGGCCGATCGCTGCATGGAGCTGACGCGCGCCGAATGCGACAATCAATTCGGCGCGCTGTTTTGCGTCGACGATCGATTGGCGGCGTGCACGGGCGCTCTGCCTAACGCCGACTGCGGTGGCCTGCCGGACGAGTGCAGCGGTGTCGGCGACAGCGCGCCGGCGGTCCAGTTCTGCGGTGAGTTCTTGGACAAGCTGTGCTCGCAAGCCGTGGCATGCGACCCGAGTATGGGCACGAAGCAGGACTGTCTCTCGCAAGCCGGACAGCAGATCGACTGCTCGAGCGCCATCGGTGTTCGGGCGAGCGGGGACCAGTGTCTCAGCGACCTGCCGAACCATCCGTGCATGTCGACCGGCTTGCCTACGAGTTGCGAAGCGGTCTTGCTGACGTCCGGGGCGACGATGCACTTGCCCACGGTGCCAGTCGGCGCGTTTGCTCGACGCCTACGCATTCGCGATGCGTACGCGCCGCTGCAGCTGCAGCGCTGACGTCGGTGGCGGGCGCGTGTCTTGGGCGCGCCCCACGCTTCAGCGCAGCCGAGAGCTTCAGCTCGCAGGTGCGTTGCTGAACGCGTAGTTCCGTCGGCGTGGTGCTGATCACGATCAGTGCCGGATCCACGTTGATGGCGCGAAGTCGGCGAGGGGTCCGGTCACGTTGATTGTCGGCGGTCGCCGCCTGTTGGCCAAAAGTAGCCGCCTGACCATATTTGACGGTGCGGAGCAAGCGATGGTGGTCGCACCACTGGTCATGCTGTGTCGGGGATGGATCGTTCGCTCTGCTTCACGTGCGGTCGTGCTGTGCCCCCCAGTCACAGGCGGGACGCTACCGCACGCTGCGGTGTGAAGCGGTTTCACGCTCGATAGCGATGCCACTGGGAAAGTCGGTCATGCGCGTTGGTACGTCGCTTGCTCTACCGAGTTCGGGTTGGCAGCAGGAGGCGTGCATGCATTGGACTGACTACGCGAAACTGGTTGGCGCTCGGGCGAGGGCGCAGGCCGTCCCGTTCAGCCTTGGGTTCGAACTGACGCATCGCTGTAATTTACAATGTGAATACTGTGATCGCCATACGCCCTTGCCTTCGGAGATGTCGTACGACCAAATGCTCCGCGCGCTCGCTGAACTGTACGCGCTTGGCATGCGTCATGTATCGCTGGATGGCGGCGAGCCGCTCACGCACCGGTACGTGCTGGAGATCACGGAGTTTCTTACCGCGCTTGGCGTGCGCGTGTACATGAACACCAACGGTGTGCTGATTCCTCGAAGAAAAGCGACGATAAGTTTGCTCGACAAGCTAAAGATCAGTCTTGATGGTCCGCGGCAAGCGCACGACCAAGTTCGCGGCGCCGGCGCCTTCGATAAGGCGATTCGAGGAGCGGACCAGGCGATCGAATGGGGGCGGTCAGTGGAGTTCACCTGCGTGATCGGGACGCACAATGCCGATCGGATGGAAGAGCTGATCGACTTCGCCGAGGAGCGTGCGTACCGAGTCGTGTTTCAGCCGGTTCGACCCAGCCTATTCATCGACGGGGCGGGCGTTGGGCAGAGCTACGTGGCTGACCCTGAGCGATTGCAGGCAGCGCTGGCCGTCGTTGCGAACCGGAAGCGCGCGGGCAGCCCTGCCGTTGCCAACCGGTGGCCGAGCCTGCGGCACTTTGCGGACTATCCACGCGATGCGGAGCTGCCCTGCGCAGCGGGTTGGATCAACGCCACCCTCGATCCGGAGGGCAATCTGTATCACTGCGGGCAGGTGAACCGGCAAGAGGGTGGCATGAACGTACTCGAGCATGGGGCTCGTCGGGCGTTCGAGCAGCTTCAACGCCAAGGTTGCGCTCAGTGTTGGTGCGCGCGCGTGGTCGAAGAGAACTTCGCGTGGGGTATGCGTGCTCGACGGTTCTTGCCCTCGCGAGGTACGGCTGCTCAGGCGGCGCCGAAGCGCCATCTCAATGTGTTGGGGTCGGACTGATGCTCGTGTCCGTCGACTGCCGATACGTTCGCGAGCGACCGAGCGGGATCGGCGAGTATGTGAGTCAAGTCGTCCGCCGCTTGCCTCAGCACCTGCCCGAGGCGCAGCTGCGCCTATGGGCGCATCCTAGCCGCGTTCAGCCGTTGTGCGATCGGCGTGGGACTCAACAGTGGCAGGTCGCTGCTCCAGCGAACGGAGTGCGGACCCTGGTGTGCCCAAGTCGGCTTGTTCCGCTTCAGGACGTCGACGTGCTCCACGCCCCGTTCAACATCCTGGGTCGGGGTGTGCGGTGTCCGTCGGTGGTCACGATCCACGACTTGATGTGGCTCGAGCGTCCGCATTGGGCAGAAGGGCTGTCCGTGAAAACGCCTTTTCAGACGATATTTTACCGCAATGGTATTTTTCGCGCGTTGCAGCAGGCAAGACGCATCGTCGCGATCAGTAAAGCCACCGCCAGCCGGATCCGCCATTGGTCGACGGACGCCTTCTCGCGTACCCGGGTGATCCATCATGGCGTGGCGGATCGGTTTCAAGTTCCTGCCGATCGTGAAGCCGTCCGAGAGCGAATGCGTCGGCGCTTCGGGCTGCACCGACCGTTCCTGTTTGTGATGGGTCAGAACACGCCGAGCAAGAATCACTCGGCGATCATGCGCGCGTTCGCCCGGCATGCTGCTGAGCATGCCGATCTGGTAGTGCTTCAGCGGCTTTACGGTGCTCGCCAAAGCTGCTTTCCGCACGTTCGGTGGATTCAGTCGGCGACCGAGCAAGAGGTCTTGGCATTAATGCAGGCGGCGCGTGGGCTTGTGCATTTCTCGCGCTATGAGGGTTTTGGGATGCCGGTGCTAGAGGCGATGGCGTGCGGAACTCCGGTGATCGCGAGCGACATCCCGCCGCTTCGCGAGGTGATCGGTGATGCCGGACTATTGGTCAGCGAGATCGCGGCACTCGGTGGCGCCATGCGGGCAGCGGTGCGTGACGGCGGGCTACGCGCTGAGCTGAGTGCCCGCGGTGTGGAACGAGCTCGTGCATTTAGCTGGGAGCGCAGCACGCGGCTTCACGCCGACGTGTATCGGGAGGCCTGCGCCTAAGGCTGCGGCTGCGCTGTGCAGCGCCCCGTGCAACGGGTAGGCTCGGGGGATGCAGTGGCGCCGCTGGGTAGAACCGGGCAGAAAATACCTCTTGCTGGTCTCGGCCATGGCGGTGATTCCCGTCGCGCTCGCCTACGGTCGCGATCCCGCGCGCACGATGGCGCCGCTATTGGATGTACCGATCGATACCGCCACGCACCGACACTTGTTCCGCGGCATCATGGGGCTGTACCTGGCATTTGTCGCGTACTGGACACTAGGTGCGTTCCGTGACCGATTTCGAGCGGGAGCGCTCGCCAGCCTAGTGGTTTTCATGCTGGGTTTGGCTGCCGGAAGACTGCTCAGTCTGGCGGTTGATGGCACCCCCAGGTTCGTCATGATCAAGTATCTGGTGGCGGAGCTAGTGATCGGCGGCGCCGGCACGTTGCTGTTGTGGTTGCCGCTGTCGGGGTCAGATTCCGGTTCAGAAACCCACGTGACAGATCAATAGAGTGTCAGGCTAAGGCGGAGGTGCTCCGATCCATTTGGGGCCGGCGTGCGGTGGCAGGAAGAACGTCGGAGAAAGCTCGAGTCCGAAGGTGAGTTGCCAGCCGTCGCCGCGATCGTCGAGGGCGCGGCGACCGGTAGCGAACAGCCTCAGGATCGATCCGTAGGCGAAGGTGGCGGGTTCTGGCACCGGGTCGCACACGCCGCGCGACGAATAGCGCTCGGTAAACTGGTGGATCCCGCCGGTCAGCGTGATCGTCAGGTGGCTCGTGTCGTCTGCGATCAGATCGCCATAGCCGACGCCCGCGCGCAGTCCGAACGTGCCCCACTGCGCATGGCTCTGTTGGCCGAACGTAGTGACGATGCCCCCTTCGACGAAGCTGCCGGGCAGGCGGCTCCCGACGTGACCCCACGGGCCGAGGCGGAACTCGAACGGTCCGCCGTAGTGGTACCGAGGTCCGAAGTTCACCGCCGGCAGCGTCAACTCGGCACCTGTACCGACTTGGAGGCGCTGGGTTCCGTCCGGGTGCTGCGCGTCGTACGCAACGCTGAGATAGTGCGTGCCCTCGAGGATCGCCGGGGTCGCGTCCCGCTTTAGAATCGCCACGCACGCTCCCTCAAGAGGTCCGCTTAGCTGGATCTCCTGCGCGCTGGCTAGCTGAGAAACGGCGAGGCAGGCCGTGAATGCTCCGATTCGTATCCGCGCCGCCATGGTCGGGTAGAGCATATCCCGACGAACTGCGTCCCGCCCGGTGGAATCCGTGGCCCACGTTCGCGAGAACGAATCTTGACGCCAAAACAACCTCGACCTGGTTACAGTCCATGCGGCCGCACTCGGTTGCGGCACGAAACGCAGGTGGCCCGTGGCAGCAAAGAAGACAGCGAAGAAAACTACTAAGAAAAAGGCGACCAAGAAGCGTCGTGGCGTCAAGATCAAGCCGACCGAACTGGCGGCTAATGAGCTAGCGCTGCCCGCCGATACCGAGTCCGTGCGCGAGCTCTCGGAGCAGGTGGCGACCGACGGTGGCACCGTGCTGGCCACGTACAAGGAGCCGCTCGGTGGCAACACGCTGCTGTTTGCGGCTCTACCGATCGACAAGGTCGAGCCGACGCCGTTTCAGCGCGACGTCTCCGACGCACACGTTCGCAAGCTCACCGTCGCCATGGACAAGACGAAGCGGTTTCTCGACCCAGTGATCGTGGTGCGTCACGAGGACAAGTACCTGACGCCCAACGGTAACCATCGCTTGACCGTCATGAAGGAACTGGGCGCAAAGGCGATCCTAGCCCTGATCGTTCCCGAGCGTCGCGTCGCCTACCAAATCTTGGCGCTGAATATCGAGAAGGCACACAACTTACGCGAGCGTGCGCTCGAGGTCGTGCGCATGTACCGCGACCTTGCCGAGTGGGCGGACGCCGTCGAGACGGATTACGAACTGGAGTTCGAAGAACCATCGCTCGTGACGCTCGGTTTCTGCTACGAAAAAAATGGGCGCTTCGCGGGCAGCGCCTACGCGCCGGTCGTAAAACGCATCGACGAATGGCTGCCCGGCAAGCTGGCCGAGGTCGCCGAAGAACGGGAGCGTCGAGCGGGGCTTCTTTTGGCGATGGACAAGGAAGTCAACGCGGCCGTAAAGCGACTCAAAGAAGCGGGCTTCAACAGCCCCTATATCAAGGCCTTCGTCGTCGCGCGCGCCAACCCGATCCGATTCAACAAGGGCGAACTGCCACCTTTTGACGAAGTCATCGCGAAGATGGCTGAGAAAGCAAGCAATCTCAAGACCGACAAGATCAAGCCAGAAGACCTGGCTCGGTCCGGTGGGGCACCGTCGGAGTAGCCGCGAAACCCAGGGTTTGGTAACCGTCACCCCATGCACAGGACGACTCCAGCGTTACTGATCGGGGCGCTAGCTTTGGCGGCGCTCGGTTGCGAAGAGGAAACCAAAAAGACCGTCAAGCCGGACACCTCTGCCAAGAAAGAGCCAGCCGTCGACCCCAACCTCGCCAAGGCGATGGCGTCCGCGGCACCAGCTCAGACGGATACTTCAGGACCCCCGCCGACCGGAGTGTTTGCACCCGGGGCAGCGGATCGCGAGATCAAAAAGGGCGGCGCTCCGCAGATCAAAATCGGCTCTGAAGGTTCCGAGCCGAAGGTCGATCTGTCGAAGAACGGTCTGAAGCCAGGCACGAAGACCACGTGGAATGCGCAGCTTGGGTTTCGCGCCGGCCAGCGCGTCCCGAAGCTACCGATCGACGTCAAGTTGGTTTTTGAAGCCAAGAAGGTCAAAGACGAGGAAGCCACCACCGGACAACCGGTCGTGGCCAAGGTGACCGAGGCCAAGCTGAGCGCGGCCTTGGCCAACGTTCCCAAAGACGTGCTCGATTTGGTCAGTCAGCTCAAGGGCACTCAGATCACCTTCACCGTGGCGTCCAACGGTGCCGCTAAGGACTTCAAGTCCACGCTGAGCAAGACCGCGAGCGAGGGTGCGGGCAACCTGGCGCGCGCGCTGTACGAGGTGCTGGCTACGGTGCTGCTTCCCTATCCCGACAAGCCGATGGGGATGGGCGGCTTTTGGATGGTGACATCCCGGGGCGAGTTCAGCGGCGTCGACGCGGTGGCCTACAGACTCGTTAAAGTCATCGGCGTCGAGGGCGACACGGTCAAGCTCGACGTCAACACCAAGCGCTACTCAGCCGACAACCAGATCAAGTTGCCGGGCATCCCGCTGGGCGCGCAGCTAGTGCAGTTCCGCGCATTGGGCACCGGCCTGCTCACCGCCAAGGCTGGGGAGGGGCTGCCGATCGGCGTCAAGCTGCAGCAGCAGGTGGGTGCGCAGGTTTCGGTACCCGGTCAGAAGCAACCGGGTGGGTTCGGCACCGAAGCGACGCTCGACTTGGTGCCACCGGACGCGGCCGGCGGCGACAAGTCTGGCGTGGGCAAGCCCGCGCCGCCACGACCCGGTGGCATCAAGTCGGTTCCGGCGCCGCCCGCTCCGAAGTAACGATTCGCCGCCGCGGCAGGTAGGCGCCGCCGTCTAGATCGCGGAGATACGCGATCAGTTGTTCCCGGACGTGACAGCGTAGGTTCCAGGTCAGTGGCGGTTGAGCTGCTGAGACGGTTGCGCGTAGAACGATTGTTTCTTGCGTGCTGTCCAGGACCACCAGCGTTGCGACCTCGCCGTCCCAGGTTTCGTCGGCTTTGCAGATCTCAAGCAGCTTCGCGCGCACCTTGTCGACCGGAGTTCGATAGTCAGCGTGGAGCGTCACCACGCCGGTGATATTCGTGCTGCCGCGAGTCCAGTTCTCGAACGGCTTCTCCAAAAAGTACGTGACGGGGAGCACGAGCCGGCGCTGGTCCCACAGCTTCACGACGACGTACGTGAGGCTGATCTCTTCAACGATGCCGTACTCGTTTTCGACCAGCACGGTGTCGCCGATGCGGATCGGCTCGGCTATCGATATCTGTATGCCGGCGATGAGCGAGGCTAATGATTTCTGTGCAGCAACACCTAAGACGATGCCGGCTAACCCCGCGGAGGCCAACAAGGATACGCCCAA
>JAUIKB010001100.1 GCA_030430975.1 Polyangia bacterium | reverse complement strand
CCACCGACCGGTATTGGGCTGGCGCCTGGATGTCCCACAACTTGAGTCGCACGCAGCGGATGTGGGCTTTACTTTTGTCGGTGCTGGCGCGGACTGAGCCGACCTCAGCGATCTCGGCGCGCGTCAGTTCGAGCGATGCCGTGAGCTGTCCGGTCCCTGAGCAGATGCGCCATGCGTCGGCAATCAGGTTTCGTAGGGCGCTGTGGCTGGTTCCCCCGACTCCGCGTGCTGATCCTCCACTGCCGCTGCCCACGCCGACGAGGCCAAGGCCGCCCATCCCACTCTCGGCGTCCTCGAGGCCTGCGGTTGAGGGTCTGACGCCGGGTTCGATCGCCAGGTAGCTCGTGACCGGTGACACGGCACCCCCGCGCATCGCCAGCGGCATCATTTCCTTCTCCGTAATGTTGCTGAGGTGGCTGGTGCCGAAGATCAGCGCCGACCAGATCTCGGTAGCTCTTCGCGAAGGTCGAATGCGGTGCGTGACCGGATTTGCCCATAGTTCGCCGTGCAGCGTGAGCTGTTTGGCGCCTCGAAGATCGCCTACGAACGTCTCGGAATGCGCCTGCCCCTCGTCTAGCTCGGAGGGGAAAGCGGTCACGTCGGGTGCCCCATCGAGTCGAGCTCGGTGTAGGCGCGTCGGCCGGACGAGCTCCAGAAACGCAGCGCGGCTGGCATCGTCGTCGCCGGCGACTTGGGGCGCGCTGGCGGACCAAACCAGGCCGCCGGTTGGTCGCGTGATCTTGGCCCACGCATGGACGTCGTCGCGGAGCAGGTTGGCAGTGCCCTCTCGTGGCGCGACCACGTGCAGAAGCGCGCGCGATGACTTGAGGCTGCGCTTGAGGCTCTTGGTTGTGACCGCGCGTTTCGTCAGCGTATCCGTGAGCAGCAGCACCCGTCGGGGCGCCGTAGCTGGCGCCGCACGTAGCGCCCGATCGGCGCGGGCTAGCGCGAGATCGGTTGCGCTGCCGTTCTTGCCGGATAGCGTGAGCCCGCGCAGGTCCTCGATCGCGGTCTTCGCCGATACGAACGAGCGATGGTGCGTCGTGACATTGCGGTGGTAGCTAAACACTCGGACGTGAGCGTCCGGCAGGTGCTCAAGGTAGTTGATGGCGACAGTGGCCTGGGCGGCCCGGTCGGAGTCGT
The DNA here is from genome assembly GCA_030430975.1 of Polyangia bacterium. Lineage (GTDB taxonomy): Bacteria > Myxococcota_A > Polyangia > Polyangiales > Polyangiaceae > JAUIKB01. Next base: position 1,154 of record JAUIKB010001100.1, on the reverse strand, counting down.
CCAGCGAGCGGGAGTCGTCCAATACGATCGCCACGTAGGCGCCCTTCGGCTTCTTCGAGATCTGCGGCGCTAGCTCGACGCTCCACCGCGCCATCGACTTGTTCGGGGCCAGCTGCGCCAAGGCCATCGTGGACGCGATGCGTTTTGGCCGTTTGGCGGCCAGCTCGATGTGGATGGGTTTGGTTTGAGTTCCCAGCTGAACGCCGGAGTTGACCGCTCTTCCGTTCACCCACAGCTGATCTCGCTTGTCGGCGCTCGTGACGGATACGCTTGGCAGCACCTTGTCTGTACCCAAGACGGGTAGTGAAAACCCGTAACGTCCGTCCGCGTACTCGACCGGCGCGGAAAGTGTGTACTCAACGCTCTTGGACTTGCCTGGCTCGCACGGAAACACCTGGAGCGCGTAGTGGCCTTGCGAACGCCAGCTCAGCAGTGCCGGGTCCTTCGGGTAATAGCCACCCAGCCCTGTCAGCTCGCGGTAGCGTCTGGCGGCGAGCTCGGCTTCGAGTAGCTTTCCGTCGTACCAGTGGGGGGCGCCGTTTTTCATCGCCAGCGTGCGTAAACCCGTGGGAACGAAGCTCGCCCGGGTGAAGATATGAGCTACCGCCTGGTCGTGGCGCTTGCCGCCATTGAAGAAGTCGCGGCGTACGATCAATTTGGCGTGAGTCTTCGACACCACGACCCGGATGGCGTGAGCGGCTTCGACCAGCTTCGCCGAGCGGGTTGCGTAGAACGTGTCCGCCGGCGCTTCGCGCGAGACAAACTCACGTGACGTTTGCGGGGACGCTGGCGCCTGAGCCGTGACCGGGATGGGCGTCGCGGCGGCTTCGGGGCCTGCTTCGCCGTCAGCAAAGACGACCGCCGCGGTGGTGTTCTCGCAGGGCGCTTCCTCGTGCACTGCGCCGGGAGAAACGCCTACCGGCGTCCCGGCGGCAGCGCACCCGACGCACAACGTAGGAAGACAAACGAGATAACCCAGTGGCGCACGCATGGACACTCAGACACGGCGCGTTCGCGATCGTTCCCGAGCGGCGGCGTTTTGGTGAATCGATCGACTGACATGCGTGGAGCCAGGGTGGTCTCACGCTCGCCGTGATGCCGGCGTTCGTAGTCGATGTCTGTGCAGGGACGACACAATCAAGTCAGAACGGACG
>JAUIKB010001099.1 GCA_030430975.1 Polyangia bacterium | reverse complement strand
CTGGGCGTGCGGAACACGGCTCGCTACAGCTTGCCGCTGCTCAAGCCAGCGGACGGCGCGAAGCCTGACTGGGAGATCCTGGGCGAGCTCGCGAGCGGACTGATTGCGAGGCGTGGCGTTGCCGGACGTATCGCGGCCGCTCCCTTACGGAGCGTACTCAACCGCGGACCTGAAGGCGCGTTGGCAGGGTTCTTGAGGTTCGGGCCACACGGAACTGGCCTGCGTCGGGGCGGCGACGGCATGTCGCTGCAGAAGCTCAAGGACCACCCGCACGGTATCGATCTAGGTCCGCTCCAGCCTCGACTGGCGGAGCTGCTGGACGGTCAACCGCTGCGGCTTGCCCCGGAGGAACTGGTCATTGACGTCGAACGTCTGCACGCCGATCTCGAGGCGACGTCGGCGGATCAGCTTCTGCTGATCGGCCGGCGACAGCTCCGAAGCAACAATTCGTGGATGCACAACAGTCGCCGTCTCGTGAAGGGTCGGCCGCGTTGCACGCTGCTGATGCACCCCGACGATGCTGCGGCGCGCGGGCTATCCGCCAACGAATTCGTGGTCATTCGTACGCGCGTCGGAGCGATCGAGGCTCCCGTTGAGTTGACGGGCGACATGGCGCGCGGGGTCGTGAGCCTGCCGCATGGCTGGGGGCACGACCGCGACGACATCCGCATGTCGGTCGCCGCCGAGCACGCGGGGGTGAGCCTCAACGATGTGACGGACGATACGCTCATCGACAAGCTCAGCGGCTGCACCCACTTCAACGGAGTCCCGGCGAGCGTTGAAGCGCTGCCTGTGGCGGCGGAGTAATCGTGGCGACGTCCGAACACGGTACGCTCCCGCTCGATCCGATCGATAAGCCGTCGGGGCTGTTCATGCGCCTGATGTACTGGGCGATGCGACGGCGCTACGCGGGCGTTACCCCCACCGCATTTCGTGTGGTGTATGCCCGCGTGCCCGCCGTGGCGGTGGTGTCGATGGTGATCATCACCGTCCTCGAACGCTTCCTCAAGATCGGCCAGGAAATGCGTTTCCTGATCCAGCTCGCCGGAGCGAACGCCCACGGCTGTACGTTCTGTGAAGACCTGAACCGCGCTGAAGCCGTGCGCAAACGTATCGGCGGCGAGAAGTTCGCCGATTTCGATAATTTTGAAGAATCCGACGTCTATTCCGAGAAGGAAAAAGCAGCGCTGGCCTACGTGGCCGCCGTGTCGGATTCACTGCGCGTAGAGGACGCCGTGTTCGACCGGCTGAAGGCGTCGTTCACGGAGCGGGAGGTAACCGAGATCGTCTGGCTGTGCGCGGTGGAGCGCTACTACAACACGATGGCCCTTCCGTTGCGTATCGGGTCGGATGGGCTCGCGCAAGCCTGACGCTCGGACCTGTTCGAATACGCTACGCTACCGGGAACCGAGCGCCGCGAGTTGCTGCCGAAACCCTAGCGAGGCTGCCGGGGAAAGCCCCGTGAGCCCCAACCAATCGAAATCATCCGGATGACTCAGAGGATCCGGGCCACAGCGCGCCCAGCTCCAGTTCGACGCCGTCGAAGGGTTCGATGCGGGCGACCTCTGACTCGCCGTGTGCGGTTACCAGACGGTAGTTAGCGCCATGGAGGCGATACCTCGATGCCTTTGGCACGTGGATCGACAAGCCACACATGAGCGACCCCTCCCGTGTTGGTTGCTAGGCGTTTCGTGCTATCCGCCGCCATCCCGCGGACCGTAGCACTACGCGGCGCGCGTCACGGCGGCGCATTCGACCACCGCGAAGCCGGGCTGACCCTCGGCGCTGAGCACCGCGGCGCCTTCGGGATGGTCGCGCCAGGGTTCAGAGAGCGCGCCGATCATCACCGTGATGACGTCGGGGTCGAGGCCCGCCGCGGCGACGAGTCGCTCGTAATCCCATTCGCCATCCGGGTCGGCGAAGAAGTCCACGGGTACGGTTTCAAGTTCGGAGAGATAGAGCGTTGCTTGCATCGAATGTTCCTCGCTAGACCACTGAACATAATACAAGTACTGAACATTTGGAACCACAATCGCCCGCGAGGCCGAAGCCATAAAGTGCATTGATTACAGGTGGTTACGGTGACGGCGCAGCAACGGCGCCGAGCCGGTCCCTTCGGACTCGTCGCCAGGACTACGTGGGGCTGCCGGTTCAGCGCGAGCGGCGTCGATGCTCGCGTGTGGGCGGTTTGGCGCCCGGCTGGGCGGTGCGATCACCGTAGGGCGTCGACGATGATCGGGATTTCGTCCAACGAATTCGGCCAGTGAGGAGAGAAGCGCAAGTGCCCGTCAGGTGTCGTGCAAGCGA
>JAUIKB010000058.1 GCA_030430975.1 Polyangia bacterium | reverse complement strand
CCAGAAGGTTGTCACTTAGAAGCGCGATGTGCTGAATGCCGGCGCCGCGGTACTCACGCAGATACTCTTCTATCTGAGAAGCGTGCTCGCTACCCTGATTGATCGGAATGCAGAAGCTGCCACACGGTGAGCGTAGAGCGTACGACGTCAGACCGGTCTGCTGCCCCCGGATGTCGAAGTGGCGGACCTCGGTGAACCCGAAGACGTCTTTGTAGAAATCGCTCCAGCGCCCGAGCATGCCTTGCTCGACGTTGTTCGTCAGATGATCGATCACGCGGAATTGCCGGTCCGGCACGATCACCGGCGCGCTGTGGGGCTCGAAGGCCAGGCGCCAGCTCCCCGACATCTCCACAAAGTGGATCAGAGATCCACCGATTCCTCGCACCGCGGTCGCGCCGGGGAGCAGCTGGTCGCCTCTAAACGGCTCGGCGCCGCGCGCCACGGCGACTTCAAACGCACGCTGAGCGTCGTCCACCCACCAAGCCATTGAACTAACGCACGGCCCGTGGCTGCGCGCGAAGTCTCCAGCGAACGTGTCGCTCGCGCGATTGAGCAGAAACTCGATCTCACCCTGCTGATAGCCATCGATCAGCGCATGGCGATGCCGCGTCCGGCGTGAGAACCCGAGGTTCAGAAACAACTGATGGATGTCGGCCGTCGCCGCCGCGTCGGGGGCGGCAAACTCGATGAAGGCGATCCCGCGAATGCCTACTGGGTTGTTCTTCATTGCGTCTTCTCCTGCCAGCTCTTCCAATAGTCCGACCGCTGAACCCGCATCGCCGCCTGTGTCACCTCAAGCGGCCGGAGCGTATCGATCATCACGGCGACTTCGTCGGTGCGAGTTTTTTCCTTGCTGTTTTTCACGGCTTGTGGCTGCGGGCCGTGGTGAATCCCCTGCGGATGAAAGGTCACCATGCCCGGCTCGATACCCTCGCGACTGAAGAAGTCGCCGTCGTGGTAGAAGATGACCTCATCGTAGTCGATATTCGAGTGGTAAAATGGCACCTTGAGGGCACCTGGGTCGCCCGTCTCCAAACCCCGCGGCAAGAACGTGCACAGCACGAACGAGTCCGCGATGAATGTCGCGTGTGCACTGGGCGGCAAGTGGTAGCGCTCCGACATGACGGGACGGATGTCGGCAACGTTTAGCTTCCAGATCGTGAGGTCACCCTTGTAGCCAACCGTGTTCAGCGGGTCATGCGGATACACGACGTTGTGAAGCCGCCCGGCTCGCTGGACTTGAACCGTCCAGCGGCGCTCGTCGCGAGTGGCCGGAGGTCGCGGCGTTGGGACTTCGATCACGTTCGGGTCGAACAGCGCGTGCTGACCGAGCAGTCCACGTTCGGGCAGCCGAACCTCCTCCCGTGACTCCACGACAAGAAGCTCGGCGCCGCCGCTGCCCAGCCGGTAAGTCGTGCCGCGCGGGATCACTAGGTAATCTCCCGTGCGAAATTCCATCGGACCGAAATCGCTATCGAGGCTGCCTTCTCCGGAGTGCACGAACAGGATCTCGTCGGCGTCCGCGTTGCGAAAACAGCTCGTCGGTTCACCGCTCAACCTGGCAAACGCGATCTTGACGTCGGCATTCGACAGCAGCGTGACTCGCGCGGCGGGCCACGCTCGGTCATCGGCAACGGCCCGCGTCGCCAGGAGCGCTCGAGGGCGGATGCCTTCGTCAACCTCGACCCAATTGACCGGCGGCTCCGCGCGATACAGGTGCGCGTTGCGGCCCGAGAAACCCCCGCGCCCGAACTCTTCCTCCACGGTTCCGTCAGGCACGCCCACGTGAGCCTGCCGCGCGACCCGCCCCTTTGAGTAATGCATGCCGAGTTCGTACGCCCGGGAGATGCTTCCGAAAATTAGAAATGTTTGGACTTTATTGTTCGATTCTGCTGAAGCTTGACTGCGTGGACTTCTCGCTAGATCAGCTCCAAGTGCTGGATACTATTGTGCAAACCGGCAGCTATCGGGCCGCCGGTGCCCGACTCGGACGCGCGACATCGGCCGTCAGCTACGCGGTCACGAACCTCGAACAAGCTCTGGGATTCCCACTGTTCGCGCGGCGCGGACGGCGATCGGTCCTTACGCCCGCGGGTTCGTCCGTGCTCCACGAAGCGCGCGCGCTGCTCGAGCGAGCCAATAGCTTCAGCGCTCACGTCGCCGGACTGCGCGACGAGTGGGAGCCGACGCTCGGCGTCGTCGTCGACGGCATCCTGCCGGTTGCGCCGTTCATGATGATGGCCGGCGCGCTGCGTCAGCACGGTGCACCGACGATGCTCAATTTTCAACGCGAGTATTTGAGCGGCGTTCGAACGCGCTTCGACCGCGACGAGCTCGATCTCATGGTGTCGCTCGATTTCGCTGGCGATGCCGCCCACATCGCCAGCCCGCTTCCTCAGCTCAAGCTGTGGCTCGTCGCAGAACCTACCCACCCGCTGGCTGGCAAGCGATCGCAGCGCAGTGACTTGAGCGACCAGATCGAGGTCGTCGTGCACGACTCAGCCCGCAACGAGCCGAGCGAGGACGCACGGCTGTCCCTCGGGTGCGGGCGCGTCCTTCGCCTGTCGGATTTTGCCTCCAAGCTCGCCGCCCTGAAGCAGGGTCTCGGCATCGGTTGGATGCCTGAGCACCTGTGCCAACCGGCGCTCGAGGACGGCACTTTGGTAAGGCTGCGGGTGGTAGGCGCTCAGCAACACGTGTTCGTGCCACACCTCGTCTATCGCCGGCGTGCGCCACTTGGACGGGCCGCTGCGCTAATTAGCGAGCAAATCACGGTTCTAACCGGGTGGACGCAATAGCTTCTGCACACAAGCTCCACTGTTTCGCCACGGGACGCGGCCGACCTAGTCGCTAACGTTCGAGGATGCATGCCCTACCCACTATGCCAAGCCGACTGATCCGTTGGCTACCACTGGTCGCGGCCATGGCAACGCTGCTGCTACTGCCTCGGCAGCACGGGTCAAGCGAGGCGGGTCTTCTCTTCGAGGGCGACGTCCAAGTCCAGCAGCGGCTAGGCGATGACGTTGTACAGCGCCTCGCGTCCCACCCGGAACTGCACTTCTACAAGACCGGCTCGAAGCGATTCGACGGTCAGTCGGCGATCGCGACCTATCAAATGGCGATCTTGGGGTTGGGGCAAATCGTCTTGGAGCACCCAGAGCTTCGAGAGCGCTACATGCCGACCATTCGCGACGCCGCTGGCCGCCTCGTTGAGCCCGCCACGTTGAGCTACGCGGCTCAGAAGTACGGCGCGCACGGCATCGTGCGCATGGCTCCCGCGGCGGGTCACGCATATCTCGGCTACATCAATCTCGCGCTCGGCATGCTGCGCGTGCTCGAACCCGACACGCCCCACGCGGCGCTACACGATCGCCTGTCCGCTCAGCTGTCTGAGCGCCTGTTTGCGGCACCGCGCGGGATGATCGAGACGTACCCGGGCGAATCGTGGCCGCCGGACGTCGCAGCCGTCGCCGGCTCGATCGGCCTGCACGCCCGCGCAACCGGCATGGACTACGCGTCACGGCTCGCGGTTTGGCGACGTCGATTCCAGGAATGTGCGATCGACGACTCGGGCTTCTTGATCCAGCGACTTCACACTGCGTCGTGCCGACCGGCCGACGCTCCCCGCGGGTCCGGTACCGCGGTCGGCGCCTACTTCCTCAGCTTCGTCGATCAAGAACTGAGCGGACGTCTGCACACCGCCCTCAGCCGCCAGATCGTGACGCTGTTGGGGTTTGGCGCCGCTCGCGAGTATCCACCCGGGCACACCGGAAGCGGCGACGGCAACTCGGGTCCCGTGGTGTTTGGAGTCTCGGTCGGCGCGACGGGATTCGGCATCGGCTCGGCTCGAGCGCATGGCGACCGCGACAGCTTCATCGCGATGTATAAGACGGCTCACCTGTTCGGTGCGGCGACGTCGCGGGACGGCGCGACGACCTTCGCAACCGGCGGCGTCCTCGGCAACGCCTTGCTGCTCGCCATGGTAACGGCCAGGAGCGCGGATTGACCCGCCGCCGTCACAGCGTATGGCGAAGCCCGCTCATTGCGGTCGTTGTGTACCTCGTGGTCTGGGCTGCCGAGCTTGGACTCGCAGCGTACGCGGCCTCTTCCGATCCCTTGGCTGACGTGCTCATGCGCCTCGATGCCGGCGCCATCGCCGGTCTAGCCGGACTTCTTGCGCTCCGCGTTGCGCGGTTGTTCATCCTCCCGACGGTGATCGCGTACGCGATCGTCAAGGCTGGAGTGGCGCGTTATCGAGGCTTGAACCGCGCATAGATCGGGTAGTGATCCGACGGGAACTTGTCGTCGTCGCCGTACACATACTGATCGACGGTCCATTGTTCGACATCCCACGCGTCGGCGGCTCCCGCGGTAAAGATGTGATCGATGTGGGTTTCAAACGGGTACGCCGGCGGCGCTGTTAGGTTGGACTCAGCCGAAACGGTTCTGGATCGATCGTGGCTGTTCTTGAGCGAGAAACCGCCCGTTGCGTCAGTCAGGATCCCGTACGCCTTGGAGTCGGGCTTCGAATTGAAATCACCGACGACCAGCACCGGCTGGTCGTCGACGTGCGGCGCCGTACGCTCTTTGAGTAACGGAGCGCTCTTTTCCTGGCTCGGGGTGTTGTTGTCGAAGTGTGTGTTCGCGAAGTACAGCCGATCGCCCGTCGTCTTGTCCTCAAAGATCCCCCACACGACGAGCCGGTTGAATTGCGCTCCGTCGGCAAAGCCCGCGGTGTAGGGCTTGTCGGGCGTGGGGCTCAGCCAGTAGTCGCCGCGCTCCTTCAGCTCGTACCGCTCACTGCGGTACAGGATCAGCGCGTCGGGATAAATCGGATCGCCATCAAAGTAGAGCGCCTTATAGCCGGGCGCCTGCTCCAGAATCTGCTCCACGTCGTTGCCGATCGGCGTGAGTTCCTGAACGCCGATCAGGTCGGGGTCGTGACGCTTGAAGACATCCCCGATGTAATCGAGCCGCTCGATCCACGGATCGTAGCTACCGTCACAAAACGAGCACAGCACGTTGAACGTCATCACGCCGATCGGCTGGGCCGCCATCTCGGGCTCAGCGTCCTCGGTACCGCAGCCGACACACAGCAGCGCCGCCAGGGCTAGCCCGATCCGACAATACGCGCGCCCGATAAATCGCGACGCTCGGCCCAGAGCTCGCGATCGAGGCTGCGTGCTCGCACCACAGCCTATCTCACGCACTCTGAACCGTTTCTCCGGGCGCTGTATTGTCGGACTAAGGCTTAGCCATCGAGTTCGCATCACAGCAGCTCCTGAAGCTTCAGCACGGTTCGCCAGTTGCGCGACGTACTGGTCAACCCGAGCGTCTGGTCGACGTAGGCGTTCGTGAACTTCGACGTCGCCGATCCCTTGCCAAAGCGCACGTAGATCTCAGCGCCGTGCACCTCGAATTCATCGGCTGGGCTGCGCGCCGGATCGAGCTTCGCAACCTGAGCCTTACTGGGCTTTCTCGAAAGAAACATCACGTGGATCCACTTCGGGTCGGTAGCACTCAGATCGAACGGCTGTGAAGCAACAACTGGAGCGAACTGCTTGGCGCTACGCATCACCACCGGTACGGCGAAGCCGAACTCGCGTTCGAGGGCGCCCGCCAGGTTTTGCTCCAGACCCTTAGCGGTCGGCACATCGAAAACGGCGTTGCCGCTCTGAATGTAGGTGGTGACCTCGGTGCATCCGGCCTGGCCCAGGACGCGCCGTAGATCAGCCATCGGCAACTTGTGATGTCCGCCGACGTTGATACCGCGCAGCAGCGCCACGTAGCGACCCATTGGTCTACTATCGCACGCGCGGCGCTCCCGCGAAATCATGACCCAACCAGCGTGAATCGCCGGGTCACGACTGACCGGCTTGGCAGCGGCTCGGGACGGGTTAAACTTCGGCGTGATCAGCAAGCGCTTGGCCGTCTCCACCCTCAGTATTCTCCTCGCTGTCTCGGCCTGCTCGGGCGACGACCCGGAGCCTGCAAAAAAGCAAACCGAGAAGCCTGAGCCCAAGCCGATCGAAATCCCGGCGGGCACATCGCCGCTGCTGGCCGACCCATGCGACCCACTCGTGCCTACGAGCTGTTCACTGCCATGGCCGTCGAACGTGCACCTACGCAAAGCGAGCGACGACGCGACGCAGCCAACGCTGACGTTCCATCCGGAGTCGCTGCCGGTCTTTGATGATCGGAACGTGGACGCAAAGATTCTCGCCCACTTCGACGGCTTCTCCACGGGTACGGCCGCCATCGCCCACTTCCCCGGAGCCAGCAACGAAGGACTGGCCAACCCCGATACGATCGCCTCTTCGCTCGCCGCCGATTCGCCGACCGTTCTGTTCGACGCGGCAACCGGCGAGCGCGTACCGCACATCGTCGACCTGGATTTCTCAACCGACAGCGACGGGACGGATGGCTTCGACGACGAGCGCGCGATCATGATTCGTCCGGCAACCCGACTCAAGAACAGCACGCGCTACATCGTAGCTTTCCGCAACGTAAAACATCGAGACGGCGGCCTGGTGGAACCGTCGCCGGCGTTCAAGGCGCTGCGCGACGGTACCGAGTTCGACCATCCGTCCGTGGAACTGCGACGCGACTTGTACAAGGACATCTTCAGGCGACTCGAGGCGGCCGGCGTCGAACGGTCCGACCTGCAGCTAGCGTGGGACTTCACGACGGTGAGCGATGAGTCGACGACCGCGGACATCGTTTCCATCCGCGATCAGGCGCTGGCTGCGGTTGGCTCCGACGGTCCAACGTTCGTCGTCAAAGAAGTCGAAGAGAATCCGAACGAGCATATTCTCAGGCGCATCACCCTCACCCTCACGCTGCCGTTGTTCCTAACGTCCGGCGAGGACCACGAAGACGGCGGCGTCGGCGCCCGCGTATTCCGCGACAAGGACGGCAACCCAGCTCAGAACGGCACCATGGAGGCGGACATCTTCGTTCACGTCCCGCGCAGCACCCTACGACCGGTCAAACACGGGGTCCTGCAAAACGGTCACGGGCTGTTCGGTAGCAAGGGCGAAGGCAAAGACGGCTACCTCGCGCGCATGGCCAACGACTACAAATGGATCGCGATCAGCATGAACCTCTTCGGCTTCGCCGGGGAGGACGTGGGTCTGGCGATCGAAGCGCTTTCGAAACGACCCGAGCTCGTCCAGACGTTTGTCGATCGACAATACCAGGGACATATCAACCAACTCTTGGCCATGCGCATGATGCTCGGCCGCGTCGCACGGGAAGGCATTCGCGCCGCAGACGGCACGGTGCTTCTGGATGGTGCCCGCATCGACCCGAATTTGGCCGCTTACCGCGGGGACAGCCAAGGCGGGATCATGGGCGCCGTGTACATGGCGCTCAGCACCGATGTGAAACGCGGCCTGCTTGGCGAAACCGGCGCTCCGTACAGCTTATTATTACCACGCAGTACGGACTGGCCGGGATACGCCTTGTTCCTAAACGGGGCGACCAAGAACGCCATCGATGTGCAGGTCATGCTGTCGATCATTCAGCAGTTCTGGGACCGCAGCGAGCCGAACGGCTACGCCCACCGCGTCACGAACCGACCGCTCCCGAATACCCCTAAACACCGAGTGTTAATGCACGTCGCCCTTGGCGACCATCAGGTCACGACCTACGGCGCGCACTACCTGTCGAGAGCCATGGGGGCCGTCAACCTCGCGTCCGACGACGGCAAACTGATTCGGGACGTTTGGGGTCTGGAGTCGAAGTCCGGACCGCTCAGCAGCGGCTCCGCCTTGGTCGAGTACGACTTCAACCTGAAACCGGAGCCTCTAACCAACGAGCCAGCGCGGGATGGCTGCGATCCACATGATCGGGTGCGCGTGCTAGGCCCGTCCTACGGTCAACAGGATCACTTCTTCAGGACCGGCGAGATCAAGTGGTTCTGCGACGGCGTTTGCAACTGCGACGGCCCGAACGAAGAGGCTGGCTGCGAGCTGACGCGGTGCGAATAGGCCCCGCGCGTTTTGCGCAAACCTCAGGACGTCGCGCGAGCCGGAAGCACACCGTGTTTCACCAGTTGCAGCTCCGCCTCGACCAGCTCTGCATCGGAGACGCCCGGCAACGACACGTCTTTTCCTGCCCGACGCGCGACCGCCACCAGGCCTAGAGGCGTGGGCAAGAAGTAGCTCGAATTGAGCGTTTTGGGATCGCGATAGATCAGCACCGCGGTTGGCCGCGCCTCAGGTGCCTCTAGCGGCTTACCCTCGTGAAAAGCGGTAACAAAGCGCGGGATGTCATGCGCGTACTGGCGCACCACGAGTCGCTCTCCGAGCCCAATCTCGGCGCCGTCCGCCGCAAAGCCGCTCACCCCGACGGCCCAGCGCTGGAACTCATAATCCGCCAGCTCTTCGAAGTACTCCGGCAGATCCGTTTGAGCCGCGATGAAGTCGGACAGGTGCTCGCCAAGACGATTCGGATCCGAGTGCTGCGGTGGGTGCGCGTCGACGTAGGCCAGCACCAGCTGAGACCAGGCGCCGGGGCCACGCTGATCGGCTGTGTGGTGCACAACCGGGTACACGTCGTGCATGAACAGGAATCGGGTGCGGCGCGCTAGGATCCGATAGAAATCGACCCGCTGCGTGCCCGACGGGCTCGCCCCGAGCGAGCGTTCAACACCCGCGCCGTCGCTGCGCAGGAGCAGCATCTGCGAAAACGTGTCGAAGAACTGCGATAGTTCAGCGGGGACGCTCGTCACTGGGCCGCCTCACCGAGCACTTCCGCGCGAATCGCGCGCGCTCGATCCGCCTGGTCGAGGACCACATCGAGTTCGGGGATGTTGTTATCCCACTCGATCAAGGTGGGTACGTCTCCAACCCGAGCGATCGTCTCGCGATACAGATCCCACACCGCATTGTCCACGGCGGAACCGTGATTGTCGAGGAGGACACCTTCTTCGTCCGGCTCGAATCCCGCCAGATGGATCTGACGCGCGCGGTGCAACGGCAGAGCCTCGAGGACGTCGATCGGTTCGCGACCGTGATTGACCGCGTTCTGGTAGACGTTGTTCACATCCAGCAGCAGGTACGCGTCGCTCTGCTCGAGCACTGTCGTGATGAACTCGCCTTCGCTCAGCTCACCACCCGGCATTTCCGCGTAGTAGGTGATGTTCTCGAGAACGAGCGGTAGCTCGAGCGCTGCGCTCAGCTTACGCGCCCGCGCGGCGGCCCACTCAGCGGCCACCTTGCTAAACGGAAGCGGCAACAGGTCATGGAACTCGTAGCCATTTGCGCCGGTCCAACACAGATGATCGCTGTAGTACTCGGTGTTGGCGTCGCGTAGCACGCGGCTTAGGCGGCGGACGAACTGCGGGTCGAAGTCGTCTGGCCCTCCCACCGACGCGCTCACGCCGTGTGCCACCAGCGGCCATCGCTCGGCCGCGCCGGCCAGCATCTTGGCACGCCAACCACCATTTTCCAGGTGGTTTTCCGTGATGAACTCCAGCCAGTCGACCTGACGGTCAGTGGACTGAAGCTCTGGCCAAAGCTGCCGGCGCAGACCGATGCCTACGCCGGCGACTCGCTGAGGACCTGGCCACATCACTCAGCGACCTCAGTCACCTCAGATCAGGACGAGCTGCCGCCGCTGCCCGCTGACGGACAACCCGCGCTGCCGCCGCTGCCCGCTGACGGACAACCCGCGCTGCCGCCGGAGCTGCTGCCAGCCGTGCCGCCGGAGCTGCTTCCGCCAGCGCTCGTTCCCGCCGTACCGCCGCCATCGCCGTCATCGTCAGATGAGCAGCCTGGTGCAGCCAGCGTCAACGCCGACGCGATCATCATTACTTCAAGTACGCCTTCAAGATCTTTACGCATTATTGTTCCTCAATCGTCGTGCTTGGGCGCAGATGGCCCAACCCCCGACATGACACTACGGTGCGCTACCCGGGACGGTTACGCAAAATTGACGTGCCATCTTGCTCATCTGATCCCGCACTCGTCAAATCCTGCGCGAAACTCGTCACGGGCGGACTTATCTAAGCGCCCAAAAAGGAATCGCCTGGACTCGCACATCCGCCTTACGCGGGCGTCGTTCGCCGCCAGTGCGGCGCGCACGTCCAGGGTGCCGAACGGCACCGTGCCGTCATCGCACAGCACGCTCTCAGCCATGACAGTGGCCGGCACATCGCCGCCGCAATCGAAGCTGATGTAGGGATCTTTGACGTTGAGGTCGATTGGAAAGTACGTCTCGATGGGAAGTCGACTCGTGAGGATCCCCTGGATCTGATAACAGCCGCTCGCGTCGGTCCCGCGGTTGGCAGCGCCGAACTGACGCGGACGCCGATTCGGCAGGCGTCCGTGTTGGTGGCAGCCAGAGCAGTCGTTGTTGGCCGTTGCAGCGCGACGCTGGGCTTCCCGGTTCGCGGGTGATGCGTGCCGCGCCGCGTGATCGGCCACGTAGCGGGTAGCGAGCGCCTGCTCGTCTGCCGAGCCGCGCCGCCAAATCCAGCCATCTATTGGAGATTCCTCACGATTCTCGGTCGCGCGGGCGACGAAGAAGCGTTCGCCATCGGGCTCAAACCGCGTTCCTCGAACGTCCATCACCCTGTATTTCCATGTCTTGGGATCGTCACCGAAGCCGATCTTCTCTACGCGCGCAGCGCGCGAACCCGCAGGGAGTTTCAGCAGTAATCGACCGTTGGAACGGACGGTGCGGATCGCCGCATCGCCGGGCAAGCGGAGCCAGACCTCGACGCGATTACGCCGATCGCGCACCGGTAGACGCAGGGGCGGAACCATTTCGACGAAACCGTTCGACTGAAAGTGCGTCCAAGGTTTTTCGATAATCAGCCGGGGCAACCCGCTCGTATCGGTCACGGCGCCCGATTCGGGCCGCGAATCCGCGGGTTGAGCGTTGGGGCGGAACTTGATGTACACCAGAGCCAACAGGCAGGTCAGTGCCACTAAATGTAACCACGGCACCTTCCGAGAACTACGAGAACCAATGATCCGATTGTCCGAACTCGCTGTACTGTCCCTTTTGTCTCTCGCGCCACTTGCATGTGGGTCGGACTCCGACTCCGGTGGATCGGCTTCTGGCGGCTCATCGTCCGGAGGCTCATCGAGCGGCGGCTCCGGCGGCTCCAGCGCGGGATCCGGCGGGTCGGGCGGAGGCGTATCGCTATCCGACGGCCCCGGCGCATTCGCCGCGGATTTTGAGACTTCGTCTGACTTCTTCACTCGGATGTCTTCGCCTGCGGAGGGTCTTCCCGACCCGCCCGACAACAGTCCACACAAGACCGTGCAGATCTTCTACTCCAAAAACATCGAGCCGGTTATTGCCGACGCGACGTTACCGACGCTCCCCAAAGGTACGGTGGCGATCAAGAAGCAGGACCGCGACGGCGATGGCACGTTCGATCAGTACATGGTCATGATCAAAGGTGAAAAGGGTTCAGATCCTGCGGCCGGCGACTGGGAGTTCGCGCAGTACAAACCGTCCGACGGAACGCTGGTCACTTCCAGCAAGGATGACGCTGGGTTCAAGGACTTCTGCACGGGCTGCCACAAAGCGTTCACCGACACAGACTGGTTGAGAGGCACGGGCTTGAGCAACTAAGGCTCGCCCTGCTCGCCGCTGCTTGACGGCGTCGCTCACCGGCGTTCGGATTGGGCCTCATGAAGCTGATCCTGAAACTCGCCGGCGTCGCGCTGATCTTGCTCTGCTTTCTGCCCGGAGCGCTTTCGATCCACCAGTTCTACGCTGCTTCGAAGTTCGACAACTCGGTCCTCACGACGGGCAAGTACGGTTCGTTCGGCCGTCGCATCGCGCGACGCGCCGCTCAAACCCGCCGTACGCGAGGGATTGTCGCCGGCGTGGTCTCGTTCGGCATGTTCGTGTTTGGCGCGGGTTTGGTCGGAGTGGGGTTTGCGATCAAGGGCAAGGACAAGACCGCCCAGGACCAGGCCGCCCCGCATGCCCAGCCCATGGCAGCGCAGCAGCCCGCGCCACAGCAAGGCGGCTACGGACCACCACCGGGAGGCGCACCCCCGGGCGGAGCCGCGCCGCCCGGAGGCCCGCCACCGGGCGGTGGCTACCCTCCGCCTACATGAGCGCACCCGCGGCCGTTTGACGTGGCCACCGATTGGCAAAACACTGGTTGAATGCTCCTTCGTTCACCTAACCTGCGCTTCGCCAGCGTCGCCGTCGCCGTCGCACTCACACCGCTGCTCTGGCGCTGCGGATCCAATCCCGAATTGACCGGGGGGTCGGCGGGCGGAAGCGGCGGCGCGGCCGCCGGCAACGGAGGCTCGGGCGGATCCAGTTCGGCAGGGACCGGGAACGTCATCAACGTCGATGCAGGCGGGGGTACGGACGCCGCTGGGGGGACAGGCGGCGGCGACGCCAGCACAGAAGGCTGCGGCGACGGAGCTATCCAGCCGGGTGAGGTGTGCGACGACGGCAATAGCGAACCCGGCGACG
>JAUIKB010001098.1 GCA_030430975.1 Polyangia bacterium | reverse complement strand
AGGTCCCGCGACGCAGTCCCTTTTTATTGTCGACTTCAAGACGCAGCGTGCCGTCTTCGAGCTTCTGTGCCAGCAGCGGCGTCGGTGTCGCCGCGCGGGACCCGCTCTTTGCTGGCGCCACGCTTGCGCTGGGTAAGACCACGGCATCGTCGTCGACACCCAGCACATCGAAGCTGTGCAGCGGGCCACCTCGAATCTTCATCACCAGCTCGTGACTGACCGTCGCCGAACCGTTGCGCTGGAGCTCGATCCGCACGTTGTCCGACTTCAAGCCGATCTCGATCCAAGCGTGGGCCGACGGACTCAGCAGCAGGGTGCAGATCAGCGCTCCGAGAACCAAGAGATGTCGTCTGATGTCGTACATTGTGCGCACTAGGCATACACACAGTCCGGCCGGCCCGGACAACTTTTCGACGCGCGGTCAGCCCCGCGGGACTGAACCTAAACCGCTGATTTTATTCACTTAATAACCAGTCACGCACGGCGCAATTGACGGCCTCGGGTCGCTCGAGCGCCAGGAAGTGTCCTGCGCCGGTCACCACGTTCACATCGAACCGATCGGCGTAGAAGCGCGCTTGGTCGTGGATCAACTCGGCGCCGATGCACCCGTCATCCTCGCCGTGAAGATAGAGCGTAGGCACGGAGGTCGGCCGCCACACGTCTCGCTCCCGCACCAAGCTGCGCGCCTGACGATAGTACTGAAGCGGCGCCGGGAAGCTCTGACTCAGACACAGCTTGAGGTGCCGCATGTACGCCGGATCCGGCTCGAATCCCGGAGACCAGTCACGCCATAGCCGGTCGATGAACCGAAGATCGTGTCGACCCACCCAGCGATCCGACAGCCACGGCAGCTGAAAGAACATCATGTACCAGCTGCGGCGGCGCTGCGCCGCCGATCGCAGGATGGCTCGCTCGAACACAGCCGGGTGGACTACCGACTGCACCACGGCCCGATGCACGCGCTCCGCGAAGCGGGCGCTCAGGTAGTGGGCGACGACGGCACCCCAGTCGTGACCGACGATGGACAGGCGCCCAGATGGCGCCAGTCGCTGGTGCATTTCCAAAACGTCTTGTGCGACGCGCTGAATCGTAAACGGACCCTTCAGCGCGCTCGGCGCGTAGCCCGGAAGCCAAGGCGCCACCGCGTGCAACCTGGCGGTCGCCAACCGACCGAGTAGATCAGCATGGTAATAAGGCTGATCGGGAAAGCCGTGCAGGCAAACGACCAGGTCGGAAGAAGCAACATCGTTGTCGATGTACGCCAGCGTTCCGGTCGAGACGCGACAACGCCGTATCTGCCAGGAGTCAATGTCCGCCACGTCGTGCACCCTATTCGGACGGCAGCGGGAGCGGCGCATCCGAGAACGCGACACGCATCGCGTCGATCATCTTGGATACATCGCCGGTGGCCGCCATTTCCCGACACGAATGCATGCTGAGCATGGGGTTTCCAACATCTACGGCGCGAATCCCGAGTTTGGCGGCAGATATCGAGCCGATCGTGCCGCCACACGGCATGTCGTTACGGGACACGAATCGCTGCGGTTTGAAGCCAGCTTCTTCGCACACCTTTTGAAAGTACGCCGTGCTCGGACCGTCAGTCGCATAGGACCGGTTGGCGTTGACCTTGATCACCGGACCCAAGCCCAGCTTTGGCTTGTGCTGTTTATCGTGCTTGTCCGTGTAATTTGGATGCACGGCGTGGGCCATGTCAGCCGAGACCAGGATGGAGTGCGCCAGAGCGCGCTGTTTGGCGTCCCACGGCGCGCCCTTGAAGCCACCGGCGACGCGATCGAGAACGCTCCGCAAGAACCGCGACTTAGCGCCACCATCGCTCGAACTGCCAATCTCTTCGTGGTCGTACAGGATCACCACTCGCGTCGCATCACGTTCGTCACCCGAGCGCTCAAGCGCCTCGATCGCCGCGTGACAGGACGCGAGGTTGTCCAGGCGTGGCGCGAAGATGAACTCATCGTCGGCGCCGCCGATCGACGACGGCTGCACGTCGAAGGGCGCGATGTCGAAGCCCACAAGTGACTCGACCGGTGCGTCGACGCCGTCGGCCGCAAGTCGGTCGCGAATCATGTCGAGAAAAGGGCGCTTGCCGTCCCCCGTTAGGCCAATCGTCGGCACCGTATGCAGCTGAGGGTTGGGGCGAAAGCCATCGTTGGCGATCTTGCGGTTGAGGTGGATCGCGAGATTCGGGATCCGACACACGGGATCGTCGATACGCACCATGTGCGTCGAACCGTCCACCAGCGTGACGCGTCCGGCGACACCGAGATCGCGATCGAACCACGTGTGCAGCAGAACGCC
>JAUIKB010001097.1 GCA_030430975.1 Polyangia bacterium | reverse complement strand
ACGCCTGCAGCGCGAAGAGCGGCTCCGTCGACAGGGTCTGGCGTTCCGCGTCCCGTCGCGCGGCGGCGTCCTCGAGCCGGTCCAGGTTCTCGATGAAGAGATCGCACCACCGGGTCAGGGCGGCGCGCTCGTCGAAAGCGCCGGTTCGTGGACGCAGAACGACGGGCTGTAGCGTCGGCTCCACATCCCGGCCTTCGTCGGACGGATACCGCGCGCTAGACTGCTGACATGGAGGCGATCGGCGTGTTGCTCGGTGATGACCATCCGGTAGTCGCCGGCGGCTTACTCCGCTTTCTCAACGGTCTTCACGATATGGTCGTGAGCGGTACGGCCGAGAGCTACGAAGAGGTGAACGCAAAGCTGATCGAGCTGCGCCCGGATGTGTTGGTGCTCGATCTCAATATGCCGGGCATGAAGGGTGCCGAGTCCGTCCGCGAGATCGTCGCCCAGAAGGGCACGCGGATCGTCGTGTTTTCGATGCATGACGAAGACGAGGTCGGGTTGACGATGCTCAAGGCGGGCGCGCGCTCGTACCTGACCAAGACGCGAGACCCCAGCGAGCTGGCGCACGCGATCCGCACCGTGCACCGCGGGCACCGCTACATCACGCCCGAACTCAGCGAACTCATGCTGACCGGTGATAACCAGAGCGCGGTGCACGACGCATTCTCACGTCGCGAACGTCAGGTGTTCGATCTGCTCGCGCGTGGCCTCGCCCCAAAACAGATCGCTGCGGACCTCAACGTGTCGTCCAGCACGGTGCACACGTACACCGAGCGCATCAAGAACAAGCTCGGGGTCGACACGCTGACCCAGGTCGTCAGCTATGCGTATCAGCATCGACTGATCTAGCCGGCAGATCGACGAACACCGTCGAGCCCGCCTCGGGCCCCGACTCGATGGTGACGCTTCCGCCGCTGGCTTCGATCCGTTCGCGCATCCCCATCAAGCCGAAACCCTCCGTGATCGCGTCCGGATCGAAGCCCGAACCGTCGTCGGCAACGGTGACGTGCACGCGGTCGTCCGTTCTTCGGATGCTGACGTCGACGCGACTGGCTTCTGCATGGCGGGTGGCGTTGGTGAGCGCCTCTTGAATCGCGCGGTAGGCGGTGACGCTGGTGGCTTCGTCTAGATCGGCGTCGTCGATGGTCACATCGCAGCCGATTCGAAAGTCCACGCGCGAGCTGCCTTCGGTTGCCAGCTTACGGACCGCCTCCACGATGCCCAGCTCTTGCAAACGGATCGGTCTGAGCGAGCGGATGAGCCGCTTGGCGGCGATCTGGGTGTCGTCGACCAGAGCCGTCAGCCGCTCCAACGCCGACCTTAGAGCCGCGTCATCCTCCCCGCGGCTACCTAGCGCGGCGAGCTCGAGCCGCATCGCCGTGAGCATCTGCGACGTCTCGTCGTGCAGTTCGCGCGCCACCCGCGTCCGTTCTTGTTCACGCGTCGTGTCGAGGTGCCGCGCCAGTTCGCGCAGTCGAGCCGTGCGGGCCGCGACCCGGCTCTCCAGCTCCTTGGCTCGAAGCGCCAGCTCGGCACGTTGGTGGTAGTTGCTCCGCACCAGCAAGTACGCCAGGTGCCCGCCGAGGATGCTGGCAATGGCGGTGAACACGGCGGTCGTGCCCACGCTGACGATCACCGCCGCTGACGACGCGTTCGGTTCCACCCAGGCGTAGACCGCCGCGTACACGATCGGCAGTCCCAGGCACAGCAGGATGCGTGGCCGCAGCGACAGCAGCAGTGGGAGCGTCGCTAGCGGGTTGATGTACGTGCCGTAGACGAACCCCGTGTTGGCGATCGCGTCGACCTTAGCCAACGTCATGCCGTTCAGCGCGGCCCCCGCGAGCGCGAACGTGCAGACCACCAGATAGGCGACGTGACGATGTCGCTCCAGCGCGCGCAGCACCACCCAGGCCAGCGCGCTACAGACGATCAGCGCCACGCGCCATGAGCGCATGAGGTCGCGCGTGCGTGAGTCGGCAAACACGAAGTAGTCGCTCACCCAGAACACCAGCAGCGACACGAGGAACAGCACCGACAGCGCTCGCCCAAAGCGTAGCGTCAGCAGCCGCGCGTAGTCGTCAAAGTCCCGCGCTTCGGGCGTGACCCAGCGCGCGAGCGGCGCAAGCGACTGGGTCCAAGCTCTCGGTTGACTCACTTCGTCCCGCTCGACAGTCACAGGTTTCGCCAGCGTAGCAAAACGCTGCAGTTGCGACGTGGCGCTGACGCTACGCAACCCGAGCCGTACCAGCCTATGAGTCGGAGGTTCCTCCGCGCAAAAAAACGCACTAGTGGGCCGGTCCGTCAACTTCGTGGG
>JAUIKB010001096.1 GCA_030430975.1 Polyangia bacterium | reverse complement strand
AGAAGCTCTTCGCACCCAGATACTTTCGGCGAACGAACGCTTCGAAGATCACAGCGTCGGTCAGCTTGGTGAATATTCGTTTCTGCTCGGCGCGGCTGAGCTGAACGTGGTTCCCCGTTCCCTCCATCCGTTCCTGTAGCCAGTTCTTCACGGCCAGGTCGTCGATGTGCATGAACTGCACGCCGATCGAGCGACAATAAGTACCGTGCAGGCGCTCGAGGATTTCGCGAAGCGTCAGCGTTTCCGTACCGTAAATCGTTCGACTCGAAAACCGTCGATCGAGATCGGACTCCCCCAAACCGTAGAACTCGGGATCGAGTTCCGGCTGCCCTTTGCGCGGCAACCCTAGCGGGTCGAGTTTGGCGATCATGTGGCCACGCACTCGAAAGGCGCGGATCAGTTGATCAACTCGATCTTGGCGGACAGCCATGTCGTCGACCGCGGACAGATCCGCTGGCCGCACGGAGCCGAGGGGTGCATATGCGAACGCACCACCCGCCGCGTCATCCGAGCGCCGTCGCCGAGGTTTAACCGGCTGAGAAACCGCCGCGGCAGCGCCGTTGCCGGCGCCGGGCGGACTAAAGACGCTGGCCGGTTTGAAGCTGGGACCCAGTCGCGGCATCGCGGCGAAACCGTTTCCGCCAGCGGTGACTTGCCCGAAGTAGTCGCGCCAATCCTGAGGAACGCTGTCAGGATCCGCCACGTACGCGGCGTACAGCTGTTCAGCGAACGCCAGACTGTCGGGACTGGCTCGAAATTCGGAATCGCTCATCGGGGGGAAGGTATCAGCCGCACTTTTCAGGGGGCAATGGCAACCGCCCAAAACGACGACGGTTTTCGCTCCTGTCCGTGCCGATTCTGGCCGTTTTGCCGCCCTCAGCAGGGCGCTGGTGTAGGTGCCGGTGCGCAAGGCCCATACGTCGGTGCCCCCACACGCTGAAGCGCTTACTGAACACCCTGCAGGTTCTTGGCGTAGCGCCCACGCTGAGCGATCATCTTGTGTGCCGAAGTTTCCGCCACCCCGACGGAAAACGCTCTCCGAACCGGTCAGCGTGCGCGCGATCAAACGGGTGGGCGCACCGCCGCGCCCAACCGGCACGGTACCGCTCTCCATGCGCTCGGTGCGCAAAGCGCGGGCGGCGGCGTCCGAGCCGCCAACCTGTTTGCTGGTGGGAACAGACTCGGCCTTGAGCGCGGCGCTACCAGCTGCGCTCGCTCGACATGGTCTGTACGTCGAAACATGCGGTGTACCCGACGTAATCGCAACCGCCACCGCGGCAGCACCAGACTTGTTGGTGTTGATGGGAGACGCAACCCTCGACGCTGGGCAAACCGTCTTGCATCAGCTAGCACGCTCGCGCGTGTGCGCGGTGATTCCCGTCATCTTACTCAGCGACACACAAGACCTGTCAGAGCGCCTGAGCGCATTCCGGCACGGAGCGGCGGCCGTCATCCAACGCTCGTTTAGCATCGACGCCATCGCCGAACGGGTAGCCACGCTGGCAAAAGAGATCCCGGAGCGCGCCGGCGCGGCGCTCGGACAGGTCGGCGAGGCCACCTTGCACGACCTGGTGGACACGCTTGGCAAAGAGCTGCGCAGCGGCATCCTGAGCGTTCAAGGCTCAAGCGAAGACGACGAGCCGATTCGCTTGGTCCTCGATCGCGGGCGGCCGCTGGCCGGCATCATCGATGACTTTGTACGCAGAGTTCGCAAGCACGTCGTTTCAGCGGAGCCGTTTCACTACGAGTTCGATGAACGCGCGGCGGGCAGCCTTGAACTCTTGGGTCCGGGCAGCAGTTCAAGCGCCGACACGATGCTTGAAGGCCTTCGGGTGGTGCTGGCCGACGACGACGTCGCGCGCGTGGATTCAGTCGCTCGCACGCTACGAAGTCACGGCATCGACGTGCTTGTAACAGACCTCGAACCGAGCGACGCGCGCCTGCAGAACATCCGTAGCCAGGACCCGACGGTCCTGATGATGTCGAAGCATCACGTCGAAGGCGCCGGCTACGGGCTGGTGCGATTATTCCGCAGCGATCAACGTCTGCGCTGGACGTCGCTGCTGATCGTAGATTGGGACGAGGTCTGGAGTGAAGACGCCTCGCTGCAAGCAAGTCGGTCGATGCTCGGCATGTTGGCCACCATCACAGAGCCAGAGCGCAACCTGCAGAAGCTGCTCCATCACCCCGACCCATTTGAATTCCGTGTCGAAACGCTGGGCCCCGCTCGACTGCTTAGAGCTGTCGCCAAGAGCGGCGCTTCGGTGCGCGTTAGCATTAGCAACCCACGCTTTTCGATCGACATCGATTTCGCGGAA
>JAUIKB010001095.1 GCA_030430975.1 Polyangia bacterium | reverse complement strand
CGTCGAGCGCAAGCGCATGATGCTTGCTAAGGTACCCGGTGCATCACCGGAGCCAGCGGAGCTGCTTCCGTCGGGGGAGTTCGTTACGGTGACCACCACCGACGGCATCGCCCACCGCGGTGTGGTCAAGAAGTACGAGCGCGGCCATTACCAGATAGAATGGGAGTCAGGCTTCGGTACGACCTGGGTCGAGTTCGATCTGGTGAAACCCTCTCGCGTCTCCGACTAGATTCTGGTAAGCGTGCCGGGATGGCTGCAGCGCGACGCCGATCCGATTCGAGCGACGGCGAGGTGCCGCCCGGTGGTCGCCACACCATCGAGTCGCGAACGCAGCCGCGAGGCGACTCAGACCACGCCGACGCGGATGTCACCGAGACCGCTGCAGCCAAGCCCGACGCGCACGGTGAGCACGTCGATAGTGGGTCGACCGGCGCCGCTCACATCGATTTTACCTGGGACGGTGATTGGCAGGCGCCGCGCGAATCGCTTCCGACGCTTCACGATATCGACCCGCTTCGCCACGACACCGCGCCGCCGAGCGCTTCCAAGGCCGAAGCGCTACCCGCCGCGCGCGACGCGCTACCCACGTTAGAAGACGAAGATCCGCTCCGGCACGACGTTGAAGACGCGGCGACCGGCGATCCAGCGCCGACGGCTGACCCCGATGAGACCGCGGATTGAGCGCTCTTTTCGACGTTCGCAGCTGAAGCTCGACGCGGGAACTCCGCGCGCTATACCGACAGAGAAGCCGCAGATCGAATGCGGCGCCCAGTCGTCGAACCAACATGCCGCGCTCCATCGGAACTCTCAGACGTCGTCGCCTGCCGGTGGCGCTGTGGCTGACAACGCTGTGCGCGCTGGTGCTAGCGACGGCTCCGGTGCACGCCCAGCGTTTCTTTAAGGCCCAGCAGCCGGCCGCTAGCGACGAAATCGCTGTCGACTTCGTGGACGACGTTTCCGCCGCGACGGTAGCCACGCTCGGTAGCCGGTTGGCGACGACGTTTGTGCCCAACAGCGCGCGCAGCGAGTCCGATGCGCTGTATGTAGGGAAGGTCGCCAAGGGAGACGTCGCGCGGGTGCTCGCGCAGCTGCGTGCCGACCCAAACGTCGAATTCGCGGAGCCGATGGCGACGTATCGCGTGCAGTTCGAGCCGAACGATCCGCTCTACCGCCCGCTGCAGTGGCATTTACGCAAGGTCGAGACTGAGCGCGCCTGGGACTACACCTGCGGCAGCGGCGTCGTGGTGGCGGTGATCGACACCGGCATCGCCTGTTTCGACAAAGGACCGTTCAGCCGTGGCAGCGACCTACAGGGCACGCGGTGTCGGGGTGGATTCAACTTCATCAACAAGCTGAAGAAGCCGGCGGACGACCATGGCCATGGTACCCACGTGGCCGGTACGATCGCTCAGACGACCCACAACAGTAAGGGGGTCGCCGGCGTTGCGTTCTGCGCGGAGCTGATGCCCATCAAGGTGCTGAGCAGTCGCGGTTACGGACGCACTACCGACATCGCTCAGGGCATCCGCTTTGCCGCCGACCGCGGCGCGGACGTGATCAACCTCAGCCTTGGAGGACCGTTCCCGAGCAAGATCCTGCGACGCGCGGTCGAGTACGCGATCGGCAAAGGCGTCGTCGTCGTTGCCGCCGCAGGCAATTCCGGAGGCTGGGTCGGCTATCCGGCAGCGTATCCGGGCGTGATCGCGGTGAGCGCTACGGATTCCGAAGACCGCATCGCATCGTTTTCGTCACGCGGTAAGCAGATCGCGCTCGCGGCGCCGGGCGTCGACGTGACGCAGCAAACGGTTTGCGAAGAAGGCCTGAATCACTGCGAGCTGTTTGGAACATTCAGCGGCACCAGCATGGCGTCGCCGCACGTGGCCGGCGCAGCCGCCCTGCTCAAGAGCCTCGGCGTCACCGATCCCGCGGCGGTCCGGGCTGCGCTGACGCGGAACGCGCTCCAAACCGACGCACCTGAGACCACCCACGGCGCCGGCCGTCTGGATGCGGGCTCGACCGTCGCGAGCGTTTACCGCACGCGCGTGCTGTGGAGACTCGCCGCGCTAGCCGGCCTGCTCGTGGCTTTGGGGCGCTATATCCGTCGTAAGGGCAGCCATATCAACCTGAGCGGTTCCGCGCTCGCTTCGGCGCTCGTCGCCGCGGTGGGCTGGCTGTTCTTTCTGCCGTGGCTCGGGCTACGACCGGCGTCGGGCAGCGCTCGGTTGGTCGCTGAGTGGCTCATGCGTCCGCTTGCCGAGTGGGACCTGCTGCTGGGCGCGGGGTTTCACGCGAACCTGCCTCTGGGCAACGCCGCGATAC
>JAUIKB010001094.1 GCA_030430975.1 Polyangia bacterium | reverse complement strand
TACCGTTTCCGAGCGCCGCAACCGCCAGCTCAACACTGGACGCTAGCGGAATCGTGCGTGCGTGCTCCAGTCCGTCCCGCGTCGGACCCGGCGGCGTGCGCGCAGCTACGGCTCCGATCAGTTCGTCACTCGACTGGTCCTCGCCACGCTGAGCCGCCCAGGCCGCCGCTACCGCCACCGCGATGGCGCCTGCCTGCCCGTCCGGGTGGGCGTGCGTCACCGCCGCGGAGCGTCGCGCATGCTCGATCACCGCGTCCATGTCATCGGCAAAGTACGCACCCACCGGCGCCGATCGCATCGCGCCGCCGTTGCCCATCGAGCCTTGGCCACCGAACACGTCGGCGGCAGCCACCGACCACGGAACTCCCAGATTGATCGCTTGCAGAATCCGATGGGCACCGCCACCGTAGCCGCGCGCCGGATCGGCTTCATACGCCCGACCAAACGCCTCGGCGAGAGCGTCGCAGTCGATGCCTTGATGCACTTCGAGCACACGCACGACAGCGTCCGCCATCGCTGTATCGTCCGTCCAAGTCCACGGCGCCGGCGGTAGGTCCCGCGTCTGTAGTCGCATCGATACCGACTGCGCGGAGCCGAAGAAGCGCTCGCCGAATGCGTCTCCAACGGAAACGCCATCCAGGGCCACCCGCGCCTGCACGGCGCGGTCCGCTGCGATTGTTAGTGTCATTTTTACACCTTAGCATTGAAGGGGCGATTGGCAAGCTCGACGGGGCGGTATGCTCGGCAACCATGGCTGCTATCGCCTCTCCACCGTTTAGCGCGTCGCAGATCCGCGACGCAACGTCCGTTGGCCGCACGTACCGCTACCGTGTTGAGCAACACGGCAAGCCTCCAGCAATCCGCACCATGTGCTTTAGCCGTGTGGGCGAAGCCGACTGCACCATCACGATCACGATGGCGGCTGAAGACGGTTCGCGGCTGACCGAACCGACCTCGAGCGACAGTACGTGGGACGACCTGGTTGGGCACGCGAGCTACCCGGCCGATACCACGACGGTCGAAGACGCATCGGTCACAACGCCCGCTGGCGAGTTCGACTGCTTGCTGTATCGATCGACGGACCCGACCAGCGGTCACATGAGCCAGGCGTTCTTCGCGCGAGCGCTCCCGGGCGCACCTGTGAGCCTCAGGATCTGTTCGGGAGACCAGCTGGTCATCTCGATGCTGCTGCTCGAACACGTCGCCGGTAGCGGTGAGCCGAAATCGCCAAGCGGCCGTGCACGCGGCTCGCTGCGGTAGGCTCCTCCGATGCGACTCAACGTGCTGTTCGTCTGCTCTCGCAACCAGTGGCGAAGCCCAACAGCCGAACGTCTCTATCGCCACTCCCAGCTCATCTCCGCGCGCTCAGCCGGTACCAGTCCGCGTGCGCGGACCGCCATCTCCGAAGCTCACCTGCGCTGGGCGGACCTAGTCTGCGCCATGGAAACGAAGCACCGCGATCGCCTGCGAGCTCGCTTCAGTAGCGTGCTTCGCCACACCGCTGTCGTCGTGCTCGACATTCCGGACGAGTATCGCTTCATGGATCCGGAACTCGTGGACATCCTAAAAGCGAAGATCGATCCACTGATAGCCGAGTACAGAGAGGGCGATCATGGATAGCGACACCGAGAAGTACCAGGCCGCATTCACCGGTTTGGCCAAAGCCCGGCGTCGCGTCGTGACGGCCGTCGCGATGATTCCAATCGCCACGACGCTCCTGGTGCTGGCGTTTCTCAAGATCCCAGCTCTATCGGTCATCGGATTGGTGCTCGCCCTATACGGGGTCTTTGCGTGGGACGCCGCCCACAACCGACTGACCGCTGTGTTGTGCCCGCGCTGCGATGCGCCGTTCGTCGCCGACAACGCGCATGCGCGCGAGCTGCTACTCGGCGCGCGCAAATGCTCGCACTGCCAGCTCAGCTTCGGCGCAGCGCCGGAAAAGACCGGCTACCGGCATGCTCATCGGCCTGCACCCACCCTCGACTCCGTCGCCGAGTCGGCCATGCAAGAAAGGTGGGGCGGGCTGCGGAGCTGGTGGTATCGACCCGCGCTGCTGCTGGCGGCGCATGCGACGCTGTGGGTCGGTATCGCGCTGTGGGATTCGGCGGCGCTGTTCGCGCTTGCCCTGTTCGGTGTCGCTGCAGGGGTCGTCGCTTTCCATCTGCTCGATGAGTCTCTGACCCGTGTCGGCGGTGTGTCGTGATCGTTTCGAAAGTTTCGGGGCTGCAGGCATGGCTGGCAAGATCGACCCGATCGCCTTGCCGGTGATGGCCAAGTGGTACGAAGCGGCCAATCTTCAACTCGCGTCATAAGGGGCAGCT
>JAUIKB010001093.1 GCA_030430975.1 Polyangia bacterium | reverse complement strand
TCATGGGGGTGATGCCGACGCCGCCAGCGATCAACACAATGCTGTCCGACTCAGCACCGGTGAACGTGAATTTGCCGTTCGGGGCTGCAACCTCAAGCGTGTCACCTTCATTCACGTCGTCGTGGAGGTACCGCGAAAACACTCCATGATCTTCGCGTTTCACGGTGACGGCTGCGTAGTGAAGCTGCGTCGGTGACGACGCGATCGTATAGCTACGTCGAACCGTCTTTCCGTCGATACTCGCGCTCAGCGTTAGGAACTGGCCTGGAAAATAGGTAAACGGAAGGGCAATCTGGTCTTCGGCCGCCAGTCGAAAAGTCTTGACCCCATTAGCTTCGTCGAAAATTCGACATACGCGAAGCCGGCCCTTCCATTTATCCGCTGGCTCCGAAGCCGACTTCATGACCGGAAACTCGGGCGGCTCTTGTTTTGGACGATCAGGATCGGGAATCGCTGGCAATGTCGCTGCGGGATGTTGACCTGCCGCGCTCGCCGTCTGCTCTGTCGCCGCCGGCGCAGCGTTCGATGCGGGGACGGACTCGTCGCCCTCCTCGGTTCCAGTAGAGCCCTTGGACTTTTGCGCCGTTAGGGACCCGAGAACAGCCGCAGCGCGACGCATTTTGAAGAAGTACATGCCGAGCATGAGGAGCGCGAAGATCGCCAGGATCGCGATCACCGATAGGTGCATCGCGCGTTGTGAACTGGGCTCGTCAGCGGCGGCGGGCACGAGGTTCATCTCGCGTTTGAACCATCGGAGCGCGACGTTTCGCGGCGCGCGGCCCTCCGACAGCGCCCGATGCGCGGCTAGGCCGCTATCGAATCGCGCAACGCCTTCACGCAGCTCCGGCATGGCCTTTTGCATCGCTTCGAAGTCTTCGCGCTTCGCTGACGCCGCCAGCCTGTCGAGCGCCTTACCCATCTGAGCGGCACCTTCCTGCATGCGCTGGTGCGCTTGATACTTCACCTCATGGCGCTTCTCGTGCGGCAGGTCAGGGAGATTCATCAGCGATGGATAGAGATCTCGGGGTTTAGGCGCCCCCATTTTTTCCATCATCCCGCCCATATCGCCACCCATCATGCCAGGCGGCGACGGCGTAGCTGAACTGGACATGGCACTCGGGGCTTGCCCGGGGTGATGAGCTTCATGCTCGTCAGCCGATTGCGCCAACGCTGTTTCCCCGTAACAAATAAGCGACAAGACCAAAAGTACGCCCGCGCGCCAGACGCGCTTGAGCGGAAAGCCGTCCTTCATGAACAAGGTCTCATGGCGAAGCATCCTGCCCTCCGCGCGCGAAGTCAGTTGCGGTACCACACGCTGACATCGCTTCGTCCAGCTCATCCAGACCGCGCGCGTAAGCTGCGGTCCGTAGTGACACGTTCTGAGACTGAGAGAATCGCGCAACGCGCTCGAATGCCGTCACCATGACCTCGCGAAGTCGCGCGTGCACCTCGGCCTCCGTCCAGCGCAACCCACAGCGGTTCTGTGCCCATTCGAAGTAGCTCACAGTCACGCCTCCAGCGTTCGCTAGGATGTCGGGCACCACGCGCACTCCTCGACGATTCAGAATCGCATCGGCCAACGGAGTGGTTGGCCCGTTCGCCACCTCGACGATCGTCGTCGCCTGAATGCGCTCCGCATTGGCTTCGGTAATTTGACCTTCAAGCGCTGCGGGCACGAGTAGATCGACTTCCAATTCAAGGAGTTCTGCGTTGCTTACGCGCCGTTCGTCGCGAGCCACGCGGCAGGAGCAGGTGGCCGCCCCACATGCGAGACAATCGCAGACCGATGCGTTGGCGTACCCGGTTTGGACGGACCGACTGCTCTCTTTCCGCTTGATCAACGCTGGCACGTCCAGCCCCTCCGCCCGAAAAATTCCACCCGCGGAGTCGCTTACGGCAACGACGCGATATCCGTCCCCGTGAAGCAGCCGGGCCACATGCTGGCCGGCGTTCCCCAACCCTTGCACCGCAACTCGTAGCTCCGACGGACGCCAGCCATACTGCGCTTCGAGCTGCCTAACGCAGTAGTACGCCCCGCGCCCAGTCGCATCGTCGCGCCCTAGACTTCCGCCAAGTGCAACCGGCTTGCCTGTAATGACTGCAGGCTCGCGGCTCCGCTGAAGCTGCGAGTACTCGTCCATCATCCAGGCCATCACTCTTGCGTTCGTGTACACATCGGGGGCTGGCACATCGCGCGTCGGACCAATGACGCTCGCCATGGCGCGTACGTAGCCACGACTGACTCTCTCAAGTTCAGCGCCGGATAGCTGCTTAGGGTCGACGACCACGCCACCCTTGGCGCCTCCGAAGGGGATGCCCACG
>JAUIKB010001092.1 GCA_030430975.1 Polyangia bacterium | reverse complement strand
CCGAGCAGAATCGCCGCTATCAAGCCGCGCCCGTCACTGAATCCGATCGCACGACGCCCCTCTGCATACTCCGCATAGTAATCGAAGGCACTCAGCGTCAACGTTCGTCGCTCTCCAAAATGCGCCAGCGTGAGGCCGGGCGTGTCGATCACGAACTGCATTGACTGTCCCGACTCAAGCGTGAACGTGAACGCAACACCTGGCTTGGTTGGCGGCAACCCTCGACGGATGTGGCCAAACTGATCACCGAAACACGTCGGCACCTCGCGCCTGATGTTCGACACGATGCCCACAACCGACGTCGGACCCTTGTCGCTAGTGCCACCCTCTCCCCACACTGCGTCCAGCGAGCCGTAGCAAGCGTAGGCAATCGCGCGACCTGGGTCGCCACACCGCGGATATCGAAACCCAGCGTCGCCTGAGCTACTTCCACCCGCACCAGTGGCGCCCCCCGCATCCCCACCGGAACCTCCCGCCGCTGCGCCGCCTTGCGACGGTTCGGCAGCATCGGAGCCGCTGTTGTTCGCACAGCCGCACGTGGACAGGCACACGGCCAACGCGAACACCTCAGCCCAACCGCAGTTCCGTAGAAGGTTCGGTAGAAGACAGTTCATCGCAACAGTCTACGTCATCGATCCTATCCGAGCATCAAGTTGCCTTGGCGGTCCGAAACACGAGACGACTTAGCTGCTTCATTCCGCCGGACAGGACGCTTAAGTCGATTTCCTTAGGGCAATAAACGTTCACAAGGAACTCACATCATCGTTGAACTTGTAGCCCATTCGGGTATATCATCGGCCCCATGGTCAAGGGACGACTGATATTGACGCTCGGACTGCTGGCCGCTGGCGTCGGCTCGATCGGCTGCGGCGGCGAGTCCGTCGAATGCTGCATGCTGCGGCAGCTGGCGGATGCGTGCACTCAACCGAACACGTCGAGCAGTCTTGCCGAAGAGGTGTCGCGCTGGCGGCAGGTGGCCGACAACGGCAACGACGACGCATGCTTTCGATACGTCGAGGATCATGAGCTGGGCTGCAGCTCCGGTTCGTTCGACTACGATGAGCGCAACGCACTGGCGACCTGCAGCGGTGAGTAGCGGGGCTCGGAGTCATCGCAGGCCTTACAGCGCGGTGCGAGCTAGGTTGTCGCGTGTGCCAGAGCAACGCGACGAATTCGCAGCCGTGCGCGATTCAACGGCCTACGCTGTCCGTCAGTCCTTCACAGCCACGATCAGCCGTTCGTAGTCCCGCACCCTGCGCGGCGACGCCTTGCCCCAGTACCGCTTAGCCCAGTCGCTCGGCGCTTCGTTGCTACGCACAGCGAACGCGCGGTCCGTGATCCACGACTCCAATTTCACAGTGGGAACGGCGCCCAGCAGTGGCTCTCCGACGTAGCGCGCGATTCGATTCGAGAACTCTCGTCGCCAGCCGCGTACAGCGTCATGCGGCAGGTACGTCACGCACAACATGCTGGCCG
Source organism: Polyangia bacterium (assembly GCA_030430975.1). Taxonomy (GTDB): domain Bacteria; phylum Myxococcota_A; class Polyangia; order Polyangiales; family Polyangiaceae; genus JAUIKB01. The sequence continues at coordinate 846 of JAUIKB010001092.1, read as the reverse complement.
GCGCGCTCCGATCGGACACCGCGCTCAGCGTTCCCTCGATGGCTGCGTGGGTTAGGTACATGGTGACGCCCTCCCAAATCCAAATAGTCGGAAGCTTCGGATCATGCCCCGACTCCTGGAGCCGATCGGGAAGGCTCTGCGTCTCAAAGTCGACCGAGCAGTGAATCAGCTCCCGGCACATCGGCGCATACGTCGCGATACGACTGCGCTTGAACGTCTGGGTGACCGGATGGTCGACTTCAAATACGCGCGCCTCTTTCAACTCGGGCAGGCGGTACGCTCGCGCATCCAAACCGGCGCCCAGGATGACCAGTTGATGTTGGGGCGTGATCTGTGAACGCAGGGCGTCGTCGATCGCGCGGGTGCGCAGCGGCACACCGTAGCTCAGCCCCGCCGTTCCAAGTCCGATGGCGCGGTGCGCCATGACGGTCCCGCCCGGAACGCGCTTCAGGGCGCCGACGAGCGTCCGGAGGCCCGGCGGCAACAGCGAAAACGCCACCGGGTCCCACGCCACCTCGAGCTGCGGCGGCAATTCGCTGTACAAAGCGCGGAGCCCGGCCACCCAGCTACTCGTCCTGCTCGCAACGCCCTCCTGCACGTCGACGTTATATCAGCAAGCCGCGTGAACTCCGGGGACGCGTGAACCAGTTCACCGGACGTCACCACGCCCGCACCCGCGATCAACCGCAGATGATGACCAAATTCCGCGGTCCCCCGCCACAAATCGTGAACTCCGCTACCGCACCTGAGCCGGATCTAGCGCCCCGCGCAGCGCCTGCACTCGCCGCCTGAGTCGGGCTTCTTTCTCAGGAATCACTGGTAAAGAAGCCCGACTCAGGCGGCGAG
>JAUIKB010000057.1 GCA_030430975.1 Polyangia bacterium | reverse complement strand
CCCTCGACAGCAAGTGGGGTCGTAACCTGAGCCAGAACGCCACGCAACTGGTGTATGTTTTCCACAAGATTATCTCGCTATCCGACCTGGACTACGAGATTTACACCGTGCCCAAATCCGGCGGGACACCCAAACTCATCTACGTAGAACCCGATCGGTCCCCGGGGCGATCGCTGTCGGTATCGGGTTCAGACGTCTTTTGGACCCGTTCCGCCTTCGGAGACTGGGGCGGCATCCAGAAAAAGAGCCTGACGTCGATTCTGTCGACCACACCTCCGACCGAGATCTACTCCTCCGAGAGCAAGCCTGGACACCTTCAGCTTGTCGGCGGCAAGCTCTACTGGACAACCACCGACGGGACCGACACGACCCTCCGCTCCGGAACGCTCGACGGCAACACCGCCACCACGGTGACGACCTTTCAGGCCACCACGAGCGTCTCGAACTTGCTCGTACGTGGCGACGGCATCATCTGGTCTGAAGATGTCGGCGGCGTGCGTGTCATTCGGGCCGCAGATGCCGATGGCTCCAACCAGCGCACGCTGTCGACCGATGTGGGCGGTACGTCGATCGTCGATCTCGAGGCGGACGCGGACCGCGTTTACTACCTGCTCGCCGGCGGCGTGTTTAGCGTGCCGCGCTAAATCAGCCCAACCCGCTTCAGCGCCGCCTCCACACCACCGGAGTCGGCGCCGACGAGCCGCTGCACGTAGCGGGCGATCACGTCGACTTCGAGGTTGAGCTGACGCCCCGCCACCAGATCCGTCAGATTCGTTTCGGCGACGGTGTGCGGGATCAGCATGACCTCGAACGAGGTTCCACTTACGCCGTTCACCGTCAGGGAAATGCCGTCGAGCGCGACGGAGCCCTTCTCAGCGACCAACGGGCTCAGCTCCGGCGGTGCCTCTAGGGTCACGCGCCAAGCATCTCCAACCCGGTCCACGTTCGTGACGCGCGCCAAGCCGTCAACGTGACCGCCGACCAGGTGTCCACCGATCCGATCACCGACGCGCAGCGAGCGCTCGAGATTCACGACGCCGCCGATTCGCACTGAGCCCAGCGTCGTACGTGCGACGGTCTCCCGTGAGACGTCGGTAGTAAACGTGCCGCCGTCGAAGGTCACCACGGTAAGGCACGCACCGTTTACCGCGATCGATTCGCCGATCACCAAGTCCTGTAGCGGCGACTCGAAGGTCATCACAAAGCCCGGCCCGCGAGCCTCTCGCCGGCGCAGTTTGCCCGTCGCCTCTACCAACCCGGTGAACACGGCTGTGTCCATATCACGCGATGGCGCTCATCCCCACCCTACCCACGCGGTCGCGCTGTATACTCTTCGCGTGTCGCTGAAGACGATCTCATCGAAGACCTGTGCGGTCATTGCGACCGCGAGCGTCATCGCATGCGGCGCAAGCTTCGAGGCCGTCTACGAAAGCAACGTTCGCTTCGAACACTGTTATCGGCTCGACATCGACCCGAGCGTGGCCCCCAGCCATCGCATGCACTGTTGGCGGAGCTGGGTCGAAAGCTACGGAGCGGGGCAAACCCGCGATCGTGTGGACTACGCTCGGCGTCGACTGCGCGCGCTCGAGGATGGCGACATCAGCCGACCGAGTCTGGACGTCGACGGGTTCACGGTGGCCAGCGCCGCACCGACCGACACGCCAGCTCCGATCGACGTGCACGCACCACCGCCACCGACGATGCCGGCCGCTTCGGTCGACGCAAACACCGTTCGGCGCGCATGTGTGGAGGCTTGCCTCAACCAGCTGACCGAGTGCCGAGCAAACTGCGCCAATTCCCCGAACGGGGACGCTGCCAAGTCACCCACGCCGGAGCCGGAGGGAAAGCCGAGCGGCACAAAGCCAAACGGCGGCGATTCGGAGACGCCGAACAAGTGTACGTGCCAGACGGACTTCCAGAAATGCTCGGAGCGTTGTGCTCAGTGACCGACCGTTGACGATTTGTTGACGCCCTTACCGAACCGGGGCTACCGATAGTGCGAGGGTAACGGAGGAACTGGCGAAATGACCCACCAACCGCTCATCCCGGGCCTGTCCTCAGCTCTAGCGACGCCGTTACCCAGGGTGCTCCGCCCGCAGCGCGCCGTCCCCCAGGACACCGTTCGACCCACCCGTGCCGAGATTAACCTCGCGAATTTACGGCACAATCTCCGACTACTGCAGCGCCATGCCGGCGCTTCGCAGGTCTGGAGCGTCCTGAAGGCGGACGGCTACGGGCACGGCTCGAAGGCCGTGGCCCGCACGCTTGAGCGCGCCGGTACGGCTGGCATCTGCGTCGCCCTGCTCGAAGAAGCCATCGAGCTGAGAGATGCCGGCATCCGCAGCCCGATTCTGGTGATGGGCGGCTACTTTGGGCGCGCCTGGGGTGAGGTGCTCAAGCACAACCTCACGCCGGTGCTCTACGACGCGGGCCAGATCGAGGAACTGGCCGACGAGGTTCGCTACAGCCGCAGCGAAGCTGCGGATATTCATGTCAAATTCGACACTGGCATGTCGCGCCTCGGCGCGCCGCCCGCCGAGGCGCGCGCAATCGCCGAGCAGCTCGCCGCCGCGCCTGAACTCAACCTACGCGGTCTGATGACGCACTTCGCTTGCGCGGACGGCGGCGACACCGACTCGATACGCCGCCAGCTTAGCGTCTTCGCAGAGGTTCGCGAAACCCTCAAACAGCACGGCGTCGAACCCGAAATCTGCCACGCGGCCAACAGCGCCGCCCTGTTTGCGGACGACACCGCCAAGCTCGACATGGTCCGACCCGGCATTGCGGTGTTCGGCGTGGAGCCCAAACGCGGCATGTGCAGCGAACTCAAACCGGTCATGACCGTGCTCAGCCGCATCATCGCGTTGCGCACGATCGACCCCGGTCAATCGGTGGGCTACGGCTGGACCTGGACCGCCAAACGACCCACGCGCGTCGCGACGCTGCCGATGGGTTACGCCGACGGCCTAAGCCGCGCCCTCAGCAATAAGGGCACAGTCCTCGTGCACGGCAAGCGGGCGCCGATCATCGGCGTAGTCAGCATGGATCTCACCATGGTCGACGTCACTGACATCCCCGATGTCCGGCTGGGCGATGACTGCACGGTGATGGGCAAACAGGTAGGAAAGCACGGCACCGACTGCATCTCGGCCACCGAGATCGCCGACCAGCTCGGCACCATCCCGTGGGAAGTCCTGACGTCCGTGTCCCGCCGCGTTCCTCGGTTCTATCGCGAGCCTTAGGCCTCGTCTTGGGGCGACGCATCAAGCGCACCCCGTAGAAGCAGATCGACCGAGTCGTCCAGAACGCCGCGTCTCGTCAGAGGCCCGTGGGACTCCGAAATGAAGAAGTCGCCGATCAAGAGCGAGTAGAAGAGCATGCTGCGCGACTCTGACTCGCGAATGCTGAGCCCCATCTCTCGAAAATTACGCCGCAGATATTCCATTCGTTGAGCGTCCACTCGTGTCACCGCCGCGCGGGTCCGATCGTCAGAATCTGCGTGCAATCGAATCGCCAACTCGATCTCTAGCCGGTCATCATCGGCCATCCGCCACAGCTCTTTGAGGCGCTCCCGAGGGTCGGCGGCTGCCTGATCGACGTGGCGTATCACCGCGAGCGTCCCCGACTGCTCCCAGAACTCGACGATCGCCGCCAGCAGGTCCGCACGGTCCTTGAAGTGCCAGTAAAAGCTGCCCTTGGTCACGCCGAGTTCGCGCGCCAGCGGTTCGACTCGCACCCGCCCCCAACCGCCTCGTCCCAACGCCTGAGCGCCGGCTAGGATCCAAGCGCGTCGATCTCTTGTGGAAGTTTTGCTGTCTGATTTCGACGACTTGGCCACTGCCGCGACAATATACCATACGCTACCGTATTGACGTACGGCGGGCCGTTGCCCAAGCTGACCATACGCTACCGTATGGAGGTTACATGCCAGCAGTCATTCGTCCCGTCAGCCCTGAATCGCCCGTTTCGAACCCGCCGTCCGATCCCGACCGCAGTCACCGCTTGCACACGCGCTGGACCGAAATCCGACGGGTTTGGCAGCGCAGCCCGCTGGCGTCGGTGGCGACGGTGGGTGCCGATGGCCGGCCGCACGTCGCGCCCATCGGCAGCTTCTGGCTCCACCCGACGCGTCCGGTCGGTCTGTATCTCGAGCTGTTCACGTCTCAAACGCCGCGCAACCTTGAGACGAACCCCGCATTCACCGCCATGTTCGTCGAGACAGGCGCGTCGCTTTGGCTTCGTTCGCTGATTCGCGGTCGCTTTCCGCGACCGGTCGGCGTCCGGTTGCATGGCGAGGCCGCAAAACGCCGACCGACCGAGCCCGAAGAAGAAGCGCGTTTCCGCCGCCTGATCCGCCCGGTGTCGTGGACACGCGGGCACGACATCCTGTGGTCGCGCCTGCCGTACGTGCGCGATCTGTCCTTTTACGGCGCCACAGCGATTCGCCTCGGCGCGATGACCAAGGACCCCGCGCTCCGGTTGAGCGCTTGATCATCAGCCTGCGATCGAGTGGTCCTCAGCAAGAGGTCACAGGGCGAAGATTGGTTTGGGGCGTCAAACGCCGTATCGGTCCGTGGGCCACGGCTCACGGGACGTGTCGGGCGCCGACCGCGAACGGCGCTGTCCAACACGTACCGGAATAATCGCGAGTGAAGTGTTCGGCGAACGCGACTCCCGTCAGATCGGTCGCCCCCTTGCCGCGTACCAGCCCAGCGTTGCCGGGCAGTCCCGTCGCGTCGAGCATCGGGTCGACATCGTAGCTGGATCCGTCCATCGGCTGCGGTATCTGGCCCCACCAATTCAGATTGCCCGGCTTGAACACCACGTGATGATCGATCGTGTTTCCGGAACCGAGCGCCGGCGCGTCCGCGTTCAGTGACGCGCCGCCGGCTTGACCACCCACCGCGATGTTGCCGGTGTACCGGCAGTCCTCGTTCACCGAACCTGAGAGGCTGGAATTGGCGCCCACCTGGCCCGGCAAGAACCGAAAGAGCTGACCTCCGGTAGTATTCCACATCGTATTATGAATGGCGGCACAGTCGTGGCAGCCCTGGAACGCCAGCGGCGGCCCGGCTACATCCCGGATGAGATTGGCGTACGCGACGATCCGAAGCCCTTCGTAGTCAGCGTCCAAGGGTTGAAAAAACTGAGCACCCGTCGACTGACCGAGATGCACCGCCGCGCCGCCTGCGTTGCTGGTTTGATCGTACACCTCGTTGTAGGCAAAGAACAGGTCGCTCGTCCCGCCCTTCAGCATGATCATAACCTGTTTGCCATCATGAAACTTTGAACCGACGACATGGCCTGTATTCACGCCAACGAAATCGAGCACCTGCGTCGACTGGGTGTTGCCCCCCGGCAACTCCCCGGCCCCGTGCATGTCGCTGTCCTCGACGAAGACGTCCGTGCTCTGACTTCCCTTCATGCACGCCGTGGTTGCGCGGTGGGCGTGAATGCGTCGAAACAGCAGATGGTTCGACGAGTCGAAGTGCACGACGTGGTTGGGGCTTTCGTAGAACTCGAGATCCTCCACGACCACGTAGCTGGACCCGACCAACCGCAGCGCCGCCGCTGAGCCGCCGCGCACTTTGGCGCCGGGTTCGCCGCTGATGAAGATCGGTGCGGCCGCCGTTCCGTTCAGAGTGAGCTGCGCGTCGTTGACCACCTCACCGCTGATCAGGATCCGCGCTCCGGGACCCGCGACCGCCGCCGCCGCGGCCAGCGTCGCGAAGGGACTTCCCTGCGACCCGTCACCGCCCGCCGAAGCTCCCCCGGTGACGTAGAGCGTCGAGGACGGCGTCTTACCGTCGGCGAATGTGCCGGGACGGCCGTCGCACCCTGAACCGCCGCCGCTGCCACCACCTCCCGCGCCGCTGCCCGCCGCGCCACCCGCACCGGCCATCGAGCCACCGATCCCCGCTGTGCCGCCGCCTGTTCCCCCGGTCGATCCCCCGGTGCCGCCTTGACCGCCGGTCGCTCCACCCGCGCCCGACGAGCCGGCCACTCCGCCGCCGCCCGACGACCCACCTGCCGCCTCAGAGTCGCTGTCGCAACCGACGCTGAGGACACAGACCGCAAGCGCGGCGACTCGAATCGCTAGCACTGAAACGCTTCGGAAATCTTGCGACATACCCGAGCATACCAGGTGGTGGTGAAGGGCCCGTCGCGAGAGCGCGGTCAGTCCGCGTCGCGAGGCTTCAGGTCGAAGATCTCGACGTCCACACCGGCGGCATAATGGACCAGCTGCGGCGGGCCCGATACGTCAATACCGTCTGCGCCCAGCAGCTGATCACTGAACTGCAGGGTGCGCGCCTTGGCAAGGGGGTACGGCACGTGATGCACACGGCCTGAGTAGATACGGCCTCGCCGCTCGCAATGCAGAAAGTACCGCTCCGCCAAAAAGTGTTCCAGCGTATCCGGCTTGGACGGGCCCAAGAGCTCGCCGATCTCCCAACGCACATCGAGCCGCGGCTCGTCCTTGCCGATACGCTTCACCGAGTAGTCGATGACGCCGTCGCCGATGCGCCTCGTCATATCCGCGTAATAATAAGGCAGGCTCCACCCAACACGCGCGCCCAGCACCGCGAGCGCAGACTCCGCATCCAGAGAAAAGAAGTACACACCGGGATCGCGACCATCCACGTGTACGTAGGTCCGCACGTTCGTCTCGAGAAACGCCATGCCAAGGCCGTCGGGAACGAACTTGGCGCGCACGCCCTCCATCCAGAACGGCACGAGCCCAACGTATGCGGCGCCCCGGAACGTATCGAGCGTGAGCTGCGGCGGCAGCATCGCCTGAAGCACCTCGGCGTCCACCTCCCAATGCGCAAACAGCAGCGTTCGCCAGCGCTGGTAACCGCGCACCGGCGTACTCGGCCGAAGCGTCGGGGCTATGCGATCGATTTCACCTGTGGACATGACTCGTTCCCCACCGACCCGCCAGCGGTCGACTCGCTACTCCGCGATCTGATCGATTCGAGCCGCACAAATGAAATCGTTGACGCTCAATCCATCGATGGCATGTGTCCAATAGTGGACCACCGCTTTCGAGTAGCTCACCTCGATGTCGGGGTGGTGGTCTTGCTGGTTCGCTATCCACGCAACCGCATTGACAAACGCCATCGTCTCGTAAAAATTTCCGAACGTGAATTCACGCGAGATCTTCTTGTGGTCGGCGCTGACTTTCCATTCCGGAGTGTCCTTGGCGTGGTCCTCAACCTCGGCCTGCGTGAGCGCCGGGATGCCGCCTTCACAAGGCGCGCATTTGATTTTGGTCAATTCCGTCATGAAGCCTCCAGTGCTGCAAGGGCACCCGCGAGCGTACCAGACGACCGCCGATTCGGCCTGGCCTACAGAAAAAGCTTCGCCGCAGCGCTCTCGCTCACGTCAACGTAGGTATAGCCGATGCGTTTGAGCACCTTGTGAAGTTCGGCACGCTCGGCGCGTGGAACCTCGAGACCGCACAGAACGCTGCCGTACGCGGCCCCATGATTCCGATAGTGAAACAGTGATATATTCCAGCGCCCGCTCAGGCTGCTCAAGAACTCCAACAACGCCCCGGGGCGCTCAGGAAACTCGAACCTGAAGAGCACTTCATTTTCGGCGAGACGGGTACGACCGCCGACCATGTGGCGAACATGTGACTTCGCGAGTTCATCGTCGCTCAAGTCGACAGTCGCGTACCCCGCCGCCCCGAGCGAGGTCACCACTTCACGAGCTTCGGCACGTCCGGTCACCTGAACCCCGACAAAGATCTGAGCCTCGGAACGACTCGACATGCGGTAGTTGAACTCGGTGACGCCACGCTCACCGATCGCTCGGCAGAACGTGAGGAATTCACCGCTGCGCTCCGGGATCGTCACAGCGAAGACCGCCTCGCGGTTGGCGCCGACCTCGGCCCGTTCGGTTAGGTAACGCAGGCGACTGAAGTTGACGTTCGCCCCCGACGTAACGGCGACCGCTGACCCCGGCGCTAGGCCGCCGCCGCGGGCGACTCGCTTGATCCCAGCGATGCCCAGCGCGCCCGCCGGCTCGAGGATCGAGCGCGTGTCCTCGAAACCATCCTGAATTGCCGCGCAGATTTCATCGCTCGTGACGACAATGCACTCATCGAGGTATTCGCGGCACAGCTCGAACGTGTGCTTGCCCACCTCCGTAACCGCAACGCCATCGGCAAAGATGCCCACGTGGTCGAGTTTGACGCGATGCCCCGCGGCAAGCGATTGGCGCATCGCATCGGCATCGTCGGGTTCGACCCCGATCACTCGCACCTCGGGACGCAGGTCTTTCACGACGGCGGCGACACCGGCCGCTAATCCACCCCCGCCGACCGGGATGAAGATCGAGCGCAGATCGCGCGGAGCTTGGCGCATCAACTCCAATCCCACGGTCGCCTGACCCGCGATGACGTCGAGGTCATCAAACGGGAGAATCTGAGTCAGCTTGAGTTCGTCCGCGAGCTCCCGCGCGCGTCGCGCAGCGTCGGCGAAGCCGTCACCGAACAGTTCCACTTTGGCGCCGAGGCGCCTGACGGCGTCCACCTTGATCCGAGGCGTGGTCCGCGGCATCACGATGCGGCAACGGATGCCGTGACGCCCGGAAGCGAACGCGACGCCCTGGGCGTGGTTGCCGGCCGACGCAGCCACCACGCCGGCCTTCCTCTCGGCTTCGGTCAACAGCGCGATCTTGTTGTACGCGCCGCGTAGCTTGAACGAGAACACTGACGTGGTGTCCTCACGCTTGAACCATATCGGGTAGCCCAGACGATCTGACAGCCGCACCGCCCGATCGAGGGGAGTCGGATCCGGCACGACTTCCATCACGCGAGCGTTGAGCGCGCGCCTTAGCACCTCGTGCTTCATTGACCGTCCGTGCCACGGCGAGCGCCATGACGCAAGGCGTCATGCCCGCTAGAAAGCGCGATTTTTACTGAATTTTCAGCGACTTGACAGCAAGTTACCGGTCGGGCAGAGCAAAGGTACACGATTTTTCTCGGCGGTCCGCGAGACGCGGGCTCCAGAGCACAAACGACAGATTTTTCTCCGAGGTCCGCGATACGCGCGACCGCAAAGGAGCCCATGGCCCGAAACCTACTAGTGATCAACGTCGATCTACGGGAGACGCGTGTCGCCCTGATCGACGGCGGCGTCATCGCCGAACTTCAAATCGAACGCGCTTCTCAGAAGAACACCGTCGGCAACGTGGTCCTCGGCAAGGTCACCCGAGTGCTGCCCGGCATGCAGGCAGCGTTCATCGACGTCGGCCAGGAGCGCGCGGCGTTCCTCCACGTCGAGGATCTAATTCGACCCGACGACTTCGAAGCCTACCTCGCCAGCGCAGCGCGCGACCTACGCCACGAGGGCACGAGCGAGGCAGCCAACACCGAAGAGGCGCCCCGAACCGGCACCGACGGCGAGGAAGAGTCCGAAGATCCCAAGCCGAAAAAGCGACGAGGGCGAGGCGCGACGCAGCCTGAGGCCGACGCCGAGTCACAGCAGGACGCCGAAGACACCGAAGTCAGAAGCGCGGCGAAGCCGCAGCGAGGCGACGGGGCGAAACCGCAAAAGGCCGAGCAAACAGCGTCGGAGTCCAAGGCCGACGCAGAAGCCCACGCAGGGGCAGAGGCAGAAGCCCAGGCAGAGGCAGAAGCCCAGACAGAAGCAGAAGCCCAGACAGAAGCAGAGGCAGAAGCCCAGACAGAAGCAGAGGCAGAAGCCCAGACAGAGTCAGAGGCCGGTCCGGATCGTAAGCGCCGCATCATCAGCGGGCGCGCCGCTGAGATGGGCGATGATGACGACGCAGACGTCGACGACGACGCGGATGATGAAGACTCGGACGACGATGAGTCCGATGACGATACAGACGAATCCGATGAGGCGGACGAGTCAGATGACGGCGAGTCAGACGACAACGACGATCACGAGTCAGATGAAGACGACGAGTCAGATGAAGACGACGAGTCAGATGACGACGATGGTGAGTCAGACGAAGACACGGACGACGACGCCAGCGATGACGAAGACACGGACGACGAAGACGCCGGTGATGACGAAGACGCGGACGACGACGAAGGCGCGGACGACGACGAAGACGCCGGTGATGACGAAGACGCGGACGACGACGACGCGGACGATGACGACGCGGACGATGACGACGCGAGTGACGACCGCGACGCCGACGCCTCCGATAAGTCGCCCAGTCGCGGCTCCCGTCGCCGCCGGTCACGCGGCGACAAGTCGAGCGACAAGCAAGCCGACAAGGGACGCCGCGGCGAGCAGCGCGGGCGCTCCGACGATGACTCCGCCGAACCGCGTGGGCGCGGGCGGCGCCGAAGAGGACGCCGCCGCCGCGGCGGCGAATCGAAAGACAGCGCGCCAGCGAAGCGCTCTGCGACGCCGAAACGCCCGAAGGGACCAACCGCTCCGGGGCGCGTCTCACGAAACGTCCCGATCACGGAAGTCGTGCGGGAAGGCGACCTAGCCGTCGTTCAAATCTCAAAAGAGCCGATCGGCACCAAGGGCGCGCGCGTAACCAGCCACATTTCCCTCCCGGGGCGATACGTCGTCTATCTGCCGACCGTCGAGCACACCGGCATCTCGAAACGCATCGGCTCGTTCAAGGAGCGCCAGCGGCTGCGCAAAGCGATCGATTCCGTTCGCCCGGCGTCCGGCGGTTTGATCGTTCGCACCGTTGCTGAAGGGCTCACGAAGAAGCAGCTAAAGGCTGACGTCGGCTACTTGATGCGCGTGTGGACCGAGGTCGCGCGACGCCGTGAAAACGCGAAACCCGCCGACGTGCTTTATACGGAGCTGGACCTCGTACTCAAGGTCGCGCGCGACCTGTTCACAGACGACATTCAAAAGATCGTGATCGACGATCGGGATACGTACGGCCGCCTGGTTCGCTTCGTGGAGATGTTCCTGCCCGAGCGGGTGAAGGACATCGAACTGTACACCGGCAAAGAGCCGATCTTCGACGCATACGGCATCGAGGACGAGATCGGGCGAGCGCTCAGCCGAAAGGTCCCGCTGCCGAGCGGCGGATACCTGATCCTAGATCAAGCTGAAGCGCTCACCGCAATCGACGTCAACACCGGGCGCTATGTCGGTAAGGGCAGCAAGGATCTCGAAGAGACGGCGCTCAAGACCAACTTGGAAGCCGTCGATGAGATCGCCTACCAGCTACGCTTCCGGAACATCGGTGGACTGGTCATCCTCGACCTGATCGACATGGAGAACGCCAAGAACCGCGACAAGGTCTGGCGGGCTCTGGAATCAAAGCTATCCAAGGACAAGGCGAAGACGACGCTCAACCGCATCAGCGACCTCGGCTTGATCGAGATGACCCGCAAGCGCACCAGAGAGAGCCTAGGGCGCGTCATGCACGAGCCTTGCTTTTACTGCGATGGAACCGGCCAAATCCAGTCACGCGCTACCATCGGATACGAAATCCTCCGCCAGATTCGCCGCGAGCTCCAGTCGCTGCCCGGCTACTCGGTCATGGTCAACGCGCATCCTGCGGTCGTGGACTTTCTTACCACTGAGGAAAAAGAGGCGGTCAACGAAGCCGAACGCCGCTATATGCGTCGCATCGAGTTCACGCCCCGTCGCGAGTACCACATCGAGCAGTTTGATCTGCAGGGCAAATAGCCATGGCGGGACGCAAACACGACCGAGTCACGATCAACAAGGAGTTCGACTCGTTCGAGCAGTTCATCCAGGACTATGTCACCAACATTTCCAGAACAGGCGTCTTCATCAAGACCAAGGAGCCGCTGCCCATCGGGTCTGAGGTTGACCTGCGCTTCACTGTTATCATGGACGACATCGAGACCATCGAGGGCGTCGGAGAAGTAGTGCGTGTCGAGGCCGACCCGCCCGGGATGGGAGTCGTGTTCAAGAAGCTCAACAGCTATTCGAAGGAGCTGATCGAGAAGCTCTTAACCGGTAGCGATTAGCTATCTGCGGCGTCGGGCTTTCTTCACCGGGGCGGCCGCCTTGGGGCCGTGACGCAGCGTCAGCAACAGATCCGTGAGCTTGAACTGGTAGGGGGCGTTGCCCAGTACCCGGTTCACCTTGGTCGCGAGCTCGGCCGACGACTTCGTCGGATGAGCAACGATCAGGGGGATCTCGGAGTCTTGGCGAGACGGGCTGCCGTGCCACGAGTGGTAGGGCACGCCCGAAAAGTAGTATCGCTGGTTCACGTCCTCGCTATCACCGTTGTGCGCAAGGAGCAGAATGTCGCCCGCGCGATCCCCCGCAGGACCAGCCGCCAGATGCTTCAGACGCGCTGCCAACCTGACGTATGCAGGGCCCTTGCGCGCTGCGAACGTGGATATCGGCTCGATGCGCCCGTCTGAAGCTAAGTGCACAAACGGCCGGGCGCTGCTCGACGGTTTGACCGGCCGGCGGACGAAGACCGCATCGATCGCATCCTGCAATCCCCCGACCGGCTTACCTGTGTCCGAACTGCTTCGGAACATCTTCGCGACGGGCAGCACATCGTCGTCGTAGCGCGGTGGCTTCGACCAGTCGCACGG
>JAUIKB010000056.1 GCA_030430975.1 Polyangia bacterium | reverse complement strand
TACACAGGGTTCTTGCCTGCTGCCTTCACCGCGGCGGCGCGCGCCTTCGCATCGGCCTGTTCGGAAAAGATCTCGCCCGTGTGCGACGCGTCGTAGGCGTTGTTCGTGAATTGGCGTTCCCCCACCTCATAGCGATAGGTCACGTAGACCTGACGAGCACCGCTATCGCCACCTCTCGAGCAATTGTGCGAGAGCCTGTCGAACGCACCGACCGACCACTTGACGCTTACGACTGTTGCCGTCAGCAATTTGTATGTGTCGTGGTCCTTGGATGCCGCGGTGCGCTATGTCCAGACTGCGGCAACGCAGAGCCACACAACGCAAACGATTCCCACGAGCGCTGCGGGCATTGGGGGTTTGTCGCGGTGCGCCATCACCGCCGCCCGGATAACGGAAACCGGAAACCGGACGGGCGCGCCCCGCGCGGGCGGCTATCCTGTACACTCCCCCCGCCATGAAGTCTCCACGCTCCCCCTGGTCGACCGCTTTCATACTCGCCGCGGCCATGCTGACCGCTTCGCTCAGCACCGCCGCATGCGGTAGCAGCAGCGGCACCAACAACTCAACCGGTGGGGCCGGCGGGGCAGGCGGGGCAGGCGCGGGCGGAACTGGCGGCGGACAGGCGGGCAGTGGCGGAACGAACAGCGGCACCGTGCACACCGCGGCGGGCGTAACCATCACGGAAGTCGCTATCTATCAGGGGCCGAAACGCACCGTCATGGCGGACGGCAAAGCCGTCGACAGCGACGTGCCACTGATTGCTGGGCGGCCGGGTATCGTGCGCGTCTTTTACAGCACGGATAGTAGCTACTCTGGCAAACCGGTAACATTTCGACTAACGCTCGATGAGGGTCCACCCCGCGAACTCAACGCAACCCTCGGCGACGGGGCTAGCGACGAAAACCTCCAGTCCACGGCGAACTTCGAGATCGCCGCTGACGACTTGGGCGAGACTCTGAAGTGGTCGGTCGACGTCGTCGAGGCCGGCGAGGGCGACGACAATCCCAAGGCCCGCTTTCCAGACACCGGCGCGGCAGAGCTTAAGCTCGGCAAGAAGAACACCTTCCGAATCAAGATCGTCCCGTTCAAGTACGACGCGGACGGCTCCGGGCGGCTGCCTGACTTGTCCGAGTCGCGTGTCGAGGAAATCCGCAATCGCTTCAAGGCGCTCTACCCGGTCACCGACGTCGAACTCAGCGTGAACGCCCCGGTTCCGTGGACCAACGCCATCGATCCCAATGGCAACGGCTGGGAGCAGGTCGGAATCCGAGTCTTCGGCGAGAAGAGCAACAACGGCGACTCACCCGACGTTTACTACTACGGCATGTTCAACCCCCGTGCCTCAGCTCAACAGTTCTGTAGCCAGGGCTGCCTACTCGGCGTGACCCTGCTCAACAACTCGCCGCCAGACGTCGGCAATCCGATGCTGCGCCTCGCTCTCGGCGTCGGCTTCGACATGTTCGCAGCCGACACCGCCGCTCACGAAATCGGACACGCGCACGGCCGCGAACACGCCAACTGCGGTCCGGGGCTGGACCCGGGCTCGATCGATCAGAGTTTCCCGCACGCTGGCGGAAAGATCGGAGTCTGGGGCTACGACATCACGACCAGCAAACTCCAGCCGCCAACAGCGAGCGACATCATGGGCTACTGCCCCAACCCATTCATCAGCGATCACAACTACACGGCGCTCTACAACCGCGGCAAGAACGTCAACCTTCCCTCGATCACGGGCGGCCCCGCCGCCTACGACATCTACAGTCTGGACGGTGACGGGCACGCGACCCATCTGAAGCGATACGAACCCGACCAGCCAGTATTCGGACGCAAGGTGGACGTGAGCGTAACCGAAGCGTCCGGCGCTGTTCGCGCCGCACGCGGCGAGTACTTCGCCTGGGACCACCTGCCCGGCGGCTGGCTGTTCGTGCCGCGCGGCGAGAGCCCGCTGGGCGGTATGAGCCCGCAGCCGAAAACGATCGAAGCGGTCGTGTCGGGCACGCACTATCGGTAGCCGGAAGTCGCGTCGGCGTTTCTCGTTACGCGACCGTCCTGCTAACCGGCGGCCCTTTCGTTAGGGCACGGTCGGCGTCGCTTCCACCGTCGTCAGCGGCGCCGAAGCATCCCGGCGACCTCCGCTGAGGCCAACCAACGGGCGGTGTGCTCGCAGGCGCCTCACTTCGTCCCACTCGGTGAGCAGCACACCACCCTTTTGCTGACGGCGCTCCTGCTGACGATGCAGCAGCTCGGCGCACGCGTGATCCATGTACGCCAGGCCGCCCAGGTGTACATGAACCTCTGCCTCAGCTGGGATCCTCTCCAGCGCCTCAGCCAGCCGCGGGAGTTGGACGAACGTCGCGGCGCCATGGGCGTCGATGTCGTAACGCTCGCCCTCTTGAGTCACCTCGAGCTCCAGGTGTGAGAACGCGTACAGCAACTTCAGGACTGAAACGGCGAACCCGATCATGATGCCGGTGAGCAGTCCGGTGAAGACGATAGCCAGCACCGTCACCGCAAAGACGGCCGCTTCGCCCTGCCCGGCACGGTACAGCGATACGAGCTTCGACGGCGCCGCCAGCTTGACTCCTATGAAGACCAACGTTCCGGCAAGCGTTGCGACGGGGATATAGGCCAGCACCCACGGAACGAGCGCGACCGCCGCCAGCAACAAGAAGCCATGGGCGATCGCCGATATTCGCGTCTTGGCTCCCGCGTCAATGTTCGTTGCACTGCGGACGATAACGCCAGTCACGGGCAGAGCGCCGATCACGCCGCACGCCAGATTACCGACGCCCTGGGCAAAGAGTTCGCGGTTGTAGTCCGTGCGTCGACCGCTGTGTAGGGCGTCGGTTGCGTTGGCGCACAGCAGCGATTCGGCTGAGGCGATCAGACCAAGCGCCATAGCGGCACCAACGAACGCGGTGTCGGCCAGCAGCGCGAAGCTGGAGGCTGCCGGCATGTTGAGAGACTCGACCAGCGACGTGGGTAGCTGGACTTTCGCCACGTCGAGGCCGAGCCCGGCAGTCGCGAGAGTCGCCGCACCAACCGCGAGTAGCGGGCCCGGAACGACGGAGAGCTTCTTCGGCCGGAATCGGTCCCACGCCAACAGCGCCGCGATCGTGCCGAGTCCGATGAACAGAGCGCTTGCGCCGGGTCCGCTGGCTAAGGCGATCCTCAGTGCCCCCGGCATCGCGATGACATCCGCAACGCCACCGCCTGGCGGTTTCGCGCCTACCATTACGTGCATCTGACTCGCAGCGATCAGAACACCAATGCCTGCCAGCATGCCCCCGATCAGAGCTGGAGACACCGCCCGGAACCAGCGCCCAAGTTTCAGCAGCGCGGCCAGTACCTGCAGCGCACCAGCCAGAAGCACTGCAACGCCGAGCGCCTTGACACCCCACTGCTCGACGATCATCCAAACCGAGATGACCAAACCGGCAGCCGGGCCGCTCACCTGCAGAGGTGAACCAGCAAGCGCGCCCACAATGATACCGCCGACGATGCCGCTCGCTATGCCCAGCGCTGGCGGCACACCGGACGCCAGCGCCACACCCAAGCACAGCGGTAGAGCCACAAGGAACACAACCAGCGACGCAGCGAGTTCTCGAAAGATCTTCTTCACATGCTTAGTGTTCGGGCCGGGAGCACATAATCAAAACAGATAATTCCTGACCTCATCATAGAGACACCCTATACACAGCCAAATCACCTCTGCTCGGTCACCTCCGGGAACACGGCGACTCGTAGTATAGATATTACCTATGATATAGGCATTGCCTATGAGCTGGATGAACTACCACCACCTGCACTACTTCTGGTCGGTCGCAAAAGAAGGAACCATGACGGCGGCTGCGCGCGCCCTCAACGTGACACAGCCAACCGTTAGTGAGCAGCTCAAGACCTTCGAAGAACTGCTCGGGTACCCGCTCTTCGAGCGACAAGGCAGGCGTCTCATCCTCACTGAGACCGGACGCATCGTCTACAAATACGCGGACGAGATCTTCCGTCTTGGGGCCGAGCTCAAGGACACTCTCGAAGGCCAACCCGCGGGGGGCGAGGTGCGACTACGCGTCGGCATGAGTGACGCGATCCCGAAACTGATCGTACACCGCCTACTGGAACCGGCGCTGCGCATCGACCCGCCTATTCGCGTCGTCTGTCGAGAGGACAAGACGGAGAAGCTGCTGGCCGAATTGTCGACCTCCGACCTGGACATGGTGTTGGCCGAAACACCGCTGGCCGGCCAAGCTCGCGTCAGGGCATACAACCACCTGCTGGGCGAGTGCTCGCTGAGCTTCTTCGCGACAGCCGAGATCTGCCGACGTCACCAGCGCGAGTTTCCTCAGTCGCTCAACGCGGCTCCTATGCTGCTGCCGACCGACAACACCGTCGTTCGCCGCTCGCTAGATCACTGGTTCGAGGCCCTCGATGTGCGCCCACGCATCGTCGCCGAGTTTGAAGACAGCGCGCTACTCAAACAGTTCGGACAGAACGGCGAGGGCATCTTTCCGGGCCCAGCGGCCATCGAGGACGAGATCAAGGCTCAGTACGGCGTGCGCGTGGTGGGCCGCACGGACCAGATCAAGGAGAGGTTTTACGCCATCACCGTCGAACGCCGCATCAAGCACCCCGCTGTGAAGATAATCAGCGACGCCGCCCACGACGGCCTGTTCGCCTAGGCCTAGCCACAAGCAGTCCGTGGCGCCGGACGCAGCGGCGACGAATCCAGCAGGGCGTTCAGAGCCGGGTGGACGATGTCTGTATAGGCGGCGCGCTCGATCGGGTCGGCACGCGCCGCGTCAAACGTTTCTCCGACGGCTGCGATCTGTTCGCGGACATCAACGTGATTCGCTGCAAGCCAAGCCACGACCCGCCACGCGAGCTCGGCATGGCGCTGTTCGTCCTTCGCGATACGCTGCTGGATCGCTCGGACTACGTGACAGGGTGTGTCTGCAGCTGCTTGACGCGCGCACAACGTCGCGAGCGTCTCACCGATGCAGCCGTCGCGAAGCGTTTCCACGGCTACGGCACATGGATCGACCACCGCGCTGAACGTGTGCTCGACGCGAAGCGCCCCGGGACCGACCGGCCTGCCAGCGAACGCGGATGCCAGCGCGTAGCTCACCCGCGCGTGCTCGACTTCATCGAGCCCTGCCTGCTGGGCGTCGCGGATCAGCTCCGGCGGCGCGCCGAGCGCGAGTAGCTCCAAGGTGAGCTTGGCAAACGCAGCGACGGATGCGTGCTCCTCCGCGCCACTGCTTGCCCATTCGTTCGCGAGACGGCGACGCGCGGCGGGATCGCTCGGGATCTGCACGTCGGCCACGTGGATCGCGTCGGTCGCCCAGTCGGCGCGGTCGCATTCCGAAGCCAGGCATGGGCCGTCGGGTCCGTTGAGGGCGCGCCCGCGGATCGGTCGAGGCCGAGCCGGTACTTCATAACAACACAGCGTCATGTCTTTCTGTCCGATCTGCGGGCTCTTGCGCACGTCCTTGAGCGCGGCGTAGATGCTGCCGCTGTGCTGCTCAGGCGTGACGAAGCCAGCCGGGCACATCGGGTTCTTCGCCGACGGATTGCTCGGAGCGGTCTCGTTCTCTTCAAGGCAGGCGAGTTCGGTACGACCGCCGACGGCCCCAGCCGTCGCCGTCGCTTTGTCCACGCCGAACGACTCGCAGCGGCTGTAGCAACATGCGTCGGCCTGGCCCGTTTCTTTACGAAAACGCGCCGTGCGATCCTCGTCAAGCATCGGCTCCTTTTGCTCCCAGCCGTAAACGGTGTTCGACATCAGCGAGGGTCCGGCGTCGTAGCGACTCACGGTGCATGTGTCGTAGCCGTCCACCTTTTCGGCAACGCTTTCAGTGGTTCCTTTACGACAGTCGATCATTCGGAACTGGTTCTGTCCGCACGGTGGCGTCTTCGTTGCCGGCCGCGGGTCGGGCACACCAGAACTGACCGGCTCCGGGTCGGACGTATCGGCGGGTGCGGCGACTTCAACCGGATCATGAGGAGCGCTAGTCGGGCCACGTGCGTCGGTCGGTGCGCAGCCGGCGCCCAACATGGCTACGATCTGCAGACCCCAGTTACGAGAAAACGTGCGCTGCATCCCGCGAGCGTATCACCGCACCGCGGGGTTGAGCGTAGCCTCGGCTAACCGAACGCCTGCAGTGCGGCGCGCGCCACGATATCGCCATGTTCCTGAACGAAGTGGCCCGCCTGTTCCAACACGAGCGGCTCGGGGCAGTTGCGAATCGCGTCGCGCAGGCGTTTCATCACGGCAGGTCCGAGAACCGGATCGAGATCACCGACCGCCATGAACGACTGGCCGTCCCAGCGCGTGGACCAAAATTCGGCCGCTTGCCGGCCGACATCGGCTCCTGCCATCTCCGGCGTAATCGGCACAATCGCCGGAAATGTCCGCACGCCAGCCTTGAACTCCTCGCTCGGAAACGGCGCGTCGTAAGCTGCCACCTCGGCGTCCGTCAGGCCGGGAGCTGCGCGCTTCATCAGCGCTCCGACGTCCAGGTCCGGTTTGCTCGCGACGAAGTCACGCCACGCTATGAATCCCGGTCCCGGATCCGCGCCGGTTGGCAGCGCCGTATTCATGACGATCAGGCGCTTGATCAAATCCGGATGCGTCACCGGCAGGGTCAACCCGAGCAGCCCACCCCAGTCCTGGCACACGAGCGTGATCGACTTGAGGCCTAGCCGCGCGACGAATGCGACCAGCGAGCGCCGGTGGAAGTCGAACGTATACGTCCCGTCCTCGACGGGTTTATCGGAACGGCCAAAACCGAACCAATCAGGCGCGATCACGCGTCCTCCCGCTTTGGTGAACACCGGGATCATCTTGCGATATAGGTATGACCAAGTCGGCTCCCCGTGCAGACACAGGAACACGTGAGCATCGGGGGGCCCCTCATCGACGTACGCTAGACGCATCCCTTCGAAGCCCTGAAGGTCGTCAATGTAGTGGCTGCTGTACGGCCAGTCGGGCAGGTTCTCGAAACGATCGCCGGGCGTGCGGACTGCGGTCATGGGGCGCAGCTTACCGTACGACGCGGCCTGATGCGCTTCGAACGCCTCCGTTCACTCGCGGCCCGCCGCGACGTCGTCGCAGACCGTCAAGCCGGCGTTCACAGACTTCATCTGGGGATGCTTGGGCCCGTAACCTCGCTGTTCATAGTCGCGCCGCTCGGCCCGCAGATCGACGCAGACGGTGTCGGTGATCGAATCCGGTCGGCAAGCCGCTAGCGCCTGCTGCGCCTTGACCATCCGCGGGTGCTTCTCGCCGTATACGATTTGCAGCCGAGCGATGGCGACCCTCGCGGCCAGACAGCTCGCCGTGCCTGACGCCCTCTCTTGCGGAGACGCGTGCGGCTGCCCGCTTGAACCACCTGCGGCGGACCCGGCTGAGGCAGCGGCAGGCACCTCGAGATGCGTTGAACGCGGCGCGCTCGGCCGCGCGGTTGAGGAGGCGGCTCGAGAGGGTTCACACGCGATGATCGCTAATGCTGCCGTCGCTCCTGACAATACCGCGCCGCGTCTGAGGAATTGGAGCGTCGGACTCATAACGACCTTCGTCTGTAAGCCTCGCCGAACTAAAGCATCCAAATGAGCCGCCGTCGACGGTTGTGCAGCCGGCCGAATCAACCGCGGCACTCGCATACGGGGCGCGCCGGGCGTGGAACAGCCTTCTTGAAGTAGCCACTACCGAATAGCGCGTGCGACACAAAGCCGAGCCCGGTGGCGAGCGCCGTGGTGACGAGCGCACTTCCGGCAAGGGCGCTGACGCTTCCTACGACAGGCGCCCAGTCGGCATCGAAAGAACGGCTGAAGATAAGCCGCCAACCACCCGCGCCGGGCCCGCGCGAACGGCGTCGAGCGGTCGCCACAACGACATGAAGACGTCATCGTGAACGTGACCTACTATCTCCGCAGTGAGCTTGTGGCGACGAACGAAGACGACCGCTAACCCGAGCATCGAGCCGCTGTGGCACAGCGTTCGCGAACTGGTCGGACGCCTCGCGAGCTTTGCCGATCGCGAGGCGTTTCTGGACGACTGCATCGATGCGACGGTTGAGCTCCTCGAGGCTGATCGTGGCCTGCTATTTCTCGCCGACGGCGGCGGCATTTCTTGGGTCGTTAACGCGCGGTCGTCCGGCCGCACGCTCAGCGACGCCGAACGCCACGAGGCAAGTCAGTCGATCGTCAGGCGTGTCATGGAGAGTGGCAAGGCGGAGCACTGGGAACCCGACGCCGATGCGGATGGCACCGCCAGCGCCATCGCTTTCGGAATCGTGAGGGCGCTGGCTGTGCCACTGCCGCTGCAGCCGAGCGAAGACGGACCGGCGACCGGTGTGCTGTACGTCGACTTTCGAGACGCGGAGCGCAACGTCGGCGACGAACACCTCGCGTTCCTGCAGACGGCGGCGAACTTGATCGCGATCATGCTGGAGCGAGTCCATCGCCTGCAGGTCGCCCGCGAAGACCTGCGTGCCGCCACATCTCGCACTGAACGGCGCGCGCCGCCGCTTGCCGACCTACTCGCTTCACCCGCCCTCGCGGAGCTTCGGACAGAGGTCGCCGCCTCGCTCCAGAGCAATCAGCCCGTGCTCATCGTGGGGGAGTCGGGCACCGGCAAGACGCTGCTCGCGCGGGCGATCGCGGCCGAGAGCGGCCGCCACCCGATCGTGCGCGCCACCCTGGGCAGCTCTGACGATCTCAACACGATCGTCAGCGAACTGTTCGGACACGAACGCGGCGCCTTCTCCGGTGCGCTCACGCGGCGGCGAGGCCTAGTCGAGTACGCCGATGGCGGTACGCTCGTGCTGGATGAACTGATGAACCTCTCCCTCGCCGCCCAGCAGCTGCTGCTCGACTTCAGTCAGTTCGGCGAGTATCGACCGCTTGGATTTGCCGGCGCCGAACCGAAACGATCGTCAGCGCGTATCATCGCGGCCACCAATGTCGACGTCGAACAGGCCGTCGAGAAAGGCGCGCTTCGCGAAGACCTGTACTACCGACTCTCGGGCGCCGTGCTGCGCATCCCGCCGCTGCGCGAACGACGCGGGGACATCCCCAGTCTGGTCGAATCAACACTCAAACGAATCGATCCCGATCGACGCTGGACGATCCACGTCGAGCTTCGACGATGGCTGCTCGACGAAAGCCTGGCGTGGCAGGGCAACATCCGACAGCTCGAGTCCGTCATCACGCGCGCGCGGGACCGAGCGCTCGCGGACGACGTAACGACCACAGAGCTGACAACGGACCATGTACGCGAGCGGGACGTCGAACGACAAGCGATCGAGGCGATCGATGCTGGCGACACCCTGCCAATCACCGACGACCAGGTCGCGGCGAGCTGGCGGCGCCTACGCGAACGACAGCAGCAGCTCGAAGAATACGAGCGCGAGCTATTGCGCGCAGCGCTCACGAAACACGGCGGCGTGGTGGCCCGGGCGGCCCGCGAACTCGATGTGCCACGTACAAGCCTAATCAGCCGCCTGCAGACGCTGAAAATTCAGCCGAAGCGCAATTGATCTCTCGCTCCCGCCGCCGACGCCGTAAGCTGATCGGCGACGATGGTCACGCCTGAAGCACTAGCGCCGGTGCCTGAGTCGATAGGTCGCTTCTCGATCCGCGGCCGCGTCGGTAGCGGAGCGAGCGGCGACGTACTGATCGGCGTCGATCCCAAACTCGGCCGACGTGTCGCTATCAAGCTGCTCCGGCCGCTGTCTGGCGGTCACGATGCTGACGAACGCCGCGCGCGGCTCCGCAAGGAGGCCCGCGCGCTCGCCCAGCTAAGTCATCCCAACGTCGTGACCGTTTACGAGCTCGGTACACACGCCGAGCAAGAGTTCATGGTGTCGGAGTTGATCGAAGGCGGCACGTTGCGGGACTGGATCTCCGACGCCGAGCGAAATACCGACGAAGTACTCGCTGTGTTCGCCCAGGCCGGTCGCGGCTTAGCCGCAGCGCACGCCGCAGGACTGGTGCATCGCGACTTCAAGCCGGACAATGTGCTGGTTGGCAAAGACGGTCGAGCGCGCATTGCCGATTTTGGTCTCGTGTCGCTAGCAGATGCGGCCGGCGACATCCCCGACGATACGGAAGTCGACCAGCTCGCGCTGACGCAAACGGGCATGCTCGTCGGCACCCCGGTCTACATGGCACCGGAACAGACGCTGGGTAGCGCACCGGACGCGCTGAGCGATCAGTTCGCGTTCTGCGTCGCGCTGCACGAATGCCTAGCCGGAGTTCGACCGTTTGCCGGCCGCAAGTACGCCGAATTGATCCGGAACGTGCGCGCTGGGCGCGTGCGGCCTGCGTCGGATGGACGTCGCATCCCGCCACGCGTCCGGCGCGTAGTGCTTCGCGGTTTGCGCCCAAACCCAAAGGACCGCTATCCAACGATGGACGCGCTGCTGCGAGCGCTGGGGCGACCCACGCGGACCTGGCAGGGGATCGTTGCCGCACTCGTCGCCATCGCCGTTGTGTCCGTCGTCGCCTGGCGGCTGCGCGGTGATCGGCAACCGGTCGTAGCAAGCCAGCCTAGCGAGACGAGCGAGGCGGCGACGCCAGCGGCATCCGCCGCTCTGCCTGCGGCGGCAACGCCCAACGAGGCGTCGACGACTACGACGACGGCCACCGTGCAAGCACGGAAGCCGTCCGCCGCTCCCGAACAGAACAAGCCGACGTCGTCACGTCGACGCAAACTCGACCTGACAGAGCCGTTGACCGATCGCGACGGCGACGCCAGGTCACGCAAGCTCGATCTGAAGGACTAACGTGAAACCGTTCAGGCTCATCTTAGCGATCGGCTTGTTCGCCGCCACCCTGCCCGGCACGAGCCACGCCGACGCTCCCGTGGCCGACACGGTCGACGATTCGGCGCTCGCCAAGGCGGAGCGAGCTTTCACGAACGGTGAGGACCTCGCCGAGGCGCTGCGTTTATTTCGCGCCGCGTACCAGGAGCAGCCGAGCTGGCGCGCGCTGAACGGCGCAGCGCTCAGTCTCGAGGCGCTCGGGCGCCACGTTGAAGCGTTTCACGCCTACGAGCAGCTGCTCGCACAACACGAGCAGGAGCTGGATAAGCAGCGCATCGCCCGCGTCCGTCAACGGATACGCGACGTGTCGGCGCGAATCGCGCGCGTTCGCCTGATCGTGAAACAGCCAGGTGTTCGAGTGCGCGCTAATGGAGAGCAAGTACTGGAGGGACCGGGTACAAAGGACCTGTGGCTTCAGCCCGGCGCAGTGTCGATGGAGGCCCGTGGCGACGGATTTGAGCCTTATGTTTCGACGCTTCGACTCGAACCCGGTGAGCGGCAGCGCTTGCGGATCGCTTTGGCCCCGCTCGAACAACCGAAGACGCGACCGCCGGTGAAGTCGGACCCTACGCCTGAAGCCAAACATCCGAGCCAACAGGTCCCACCGAGCCGTGATGAGCCGTCGACGCACGCGCCGGCTCCGGCTTGGGTTCCGTGGGCCTTAGCGGGCGCCGGTGTCACCTTCGGCGTGGTGGGCACGCTGTTCCTGCTCCAGTCCGATAGCGACTTCGAAGCGTTCGACGAGAGCGTTAATCGCGCGGCGCCCGGCACCGCCAACGCCACGACGGGCGACGCCGACCTACTCAGCAGCGGCGAGCGTAACCGCGCCTTTGCCATCACCGGTTTCGTGCTGAGCGGACTGGCGGCCACCGGCGCGATCGTGTTGTTCGCGCTACCGGACCGGTCAGCGACCCAGGTCGGCGCGAATCTTCCACCAACTATCTGAGCCAAGCCTCCAGCAACACCTGACAGTAAATAAAGCTGGAGAAATCGTTTCTTGCCCAGGTCTTCCTCAAGAGGTCTGCCGATGGTGAAAATCACCAGAAGAAGCCCAAAAACGACAAAGGTAAAGCTCAATACAATCGCTCGTGAATCAACAAAGATAATCAAGAAAATTGCCAAAATAACAGTAGCCGGCGCAAGAATTGTCAGCCATTTACGAATCATTTGGTTGCGGCCTTGTCGGCGCGCAATTTCCTCTGAAGATTGTTCTTTCATACTGTCCTAGAATAGCAAAATTATTGATTGAGGCGCGCGAAAAAGGTCATCCAATGAAACTCATCGGTCTTCTTATGCATAAGTTTGACCACTGTGAATCCGGCCTTTTCGAGCAGAGTACGGAATTCCGACTCTTCCCAATACACCATCAGCCGCTTACTTCCGTCCTCAAAAGTCTCAATCACTTCCCCGTCGCTACCTTGCTTCATAGCAATCACTAGCACACCGTCAGGGGCGAGCGCGTTCTTTAACGACGCCAAGACCTTCGGCACGTTTTCTTTTTCGATGTGCAAGACACTAGCGATGGCCCACACAACATCAAAGGTGCCGAACGAAGACAGGTCATACATGTTGCCAAGCTCGAATCGTAAATCCGGAAATCGCTCATGGGCAATTTGAATCATGGATTCCGAGTAATCAACTCCGAGATATGTATATCCTGCGCCGGTTAAGAGCGGTGCGTCCCGCCCTGCTGCCGAGCCGACATCGATAAGTGTTCCGTTTTG
>JAUIKB010001091.1 GCA_030430975.1 Polyangia bacterium | reverse complement strand
CCCGACATCATGTGCGTCGCCAAGGGCTTCACTGCGGGGGTGCTCCCGATGGCGGCGACCTTAGCGTCGAGCCGCGTGTTCGACGGTTTCCTCGGTTCCGCTGAACGCGCCTTGTATTACGGGCATACATACGCGGGACATCCACTCGGTGCTGCTATCGCGCGGGAGGTGCTGAGGGTTTATCGTGAAGAAAAAATCGTCGAGCGAGCGCAGCCTAAGGCGCAGGTGCTGGCGAAGTGCTTCAGAGAACTCGGTGAGCTTCCCGGTGTGAGACGGGCTCGAAGTCGCGGCATGGTCGCGGCCCTGGATCTCGACGGAGAGGGTTACCTCGAGCAGTCGGGCTGGAAGGTGTACGAGGCAGCGCTCGAGCGAGGCGTGTACTTGCGGCCGCTCGGCAACGTGGTCTACTGCGTCCCGCCGATCAACATCCCGGATGACGATCTGGCAGCGTTGGTCGAGGCGATCGATGCATCTGTCCGGTCGGTCGTCGCAGCCTAGTCGGGCTAATCGTTGCCGGCCCAGTGAGACCGGAAGTGCTCGTCCCAGCGCGCTAGTTCCGAGAGAAGCTCCTTACCGACCGGCGTGGGACGGCCGTGTTGCAGCAGGGTAGCAATCCCGTCGTGGTTGCCCCGGGCCACCGTCGAAAGCCGCGCCTCGAAGTTGGACTGTTGACTAAGCGGGTGGTCTTGAGCGATCAGCCGCTCGTACAGCCGCGCGACTGGCACGAACGCATGCACCGCTAACAACACGCCGTGCAGCGGACGCGGGTCGGGGCGGACCGGTGAAGAAAACAGCGGCGAGAAAGCGTTCTCGAGCACCTGATCCAGATCGAACAGCGCGTTGATCTTGTTGTGCGAGAACTCGTGTACCAACGCCTCCGCCATGGTCATCGGCGCCGGGTGCAAGCTGAGGTAGGCCAGCCCCGTGGCCTCGGCGTACGACGCGGAGAAGTGGCGCTGGTCGTCTGCTCCCACCGGCACCAGACCTTGCATCACGGCATCGATCTCGTCGGCGATCTCTGGCAGACCACAACGCACGATGTCGTACGCCGTAGTTAACGCCTCGACCCACGCGCTGACTGGCTGGTCCGCCAGATCGATGGCGTTGCCGCTCTTGTCGGGATGAGCCTCCACATCGAACAGCGGGTTGTTGTCGATCGTGGCCAACACCAGGCGATCGGTGATCGGATGGTAGGGGTGGTGCAGGGAGGCGCCTGAAATCGCCCTCCAGCTGCCGGGACTGTCCTCGGGTTCGGCCAGCTCGGCGATTGGAATGGAGACTTCCTCAGCCTGGGTTTGAACGACGACGGTGCCGTCGCGCAAGCCGATGCGGGAACCTTCCGGCAGCGACAACCGGAAGTTGCCGTCCCAGGACGAGAGTGCGGTCGCGGCGCGGCGCAGCTGTAGGCCGGTGCTTCCGAGCTCGTCGTGGCGCGCGAGTTCGATTGCGCAAAGTAGCGTGAGTTCTGCCAGCCAGGTGTCGAGCTTGGTTACGTCGCCGTCACCGTATAGCTCGCTGACGATGCAGCGCACGAGAGTTGAATGCGTCGGTCTGCGCATGATCGCAAACACCAGACCCGCTCGGTCTGATTTCAGAGCGCGCGCCATGACCGCGCGCACGTCCGCGAAGTCGTCGAAGACCGATGCGTCAAACCGACCGGCGGGGAGTGCCAATAGCTGCTTAACGGTGCGTTTGAGCGACGCGCCGACTATCCGTCGAGCGGTCGTGGATTCCGAGTCGGGAACGGTGAGGTCGGTTACGGGGCGCACTCGAGTGTTATACACCCGCTTGACCGGCCGCGGTTCAACGGCGACGCTTGAGACATGGCGCGGCGCAAGCGGTATCTGTTCGTGTGTGTGAATCGACGTCCGGACGGAACTCCCAAGGGGTCGTGCGCTGCGCGAGGCGCCGTGGAGTTTCACGCCGAACTCAAGAAACGCCTGAAGCAACGCGGCCTGGCTGACCTTGAGATTCGACCCTGCACCGCGAGCTGTCTGGACGTGTGCTGGGTAGGGCCCGCGCTGGTGGTGATGCCGCAAAATGACTTCTACGGGCGTCTGTCGATCGACGACATCGATGAGTTGATCGATGCGCTTGCCCGCGATCAGCAGGTACCGCGGTTGATGCTGAAACCGGAGGACTTCACCGCACCGAAATCTCTGTCGAATCCGCCGACGTCCGCTAACGAAGAGGAGCCGCAATGAAGCGCCTGGTCCCTGCAGAAACCACTGTGATGCTGATCGATATTCAAGAGCGGTTGGCCAGCGCCATGCCTGACGACACGCTAGCGCAAGTCGTTCGTTCCGGTCGGATTCTCCTCGAAGCTG
>JAUIKB010000055.1 GCA_030430975.1 Polyangia bacterium | reverse complement strand
ACGATCCGCCCCCGGTCGCTAAGCTGCGGTACGAGTCGTGCGAAGTACTCCGAACGCTTGGCGATGTGATGGTAGGTGTCGACCAACAGCACCACGTCGGTGTTGTCCGGTAGTTTGGCATCGTCGGCCGTTGCCAGTTGGGTGCTAAGGTTCTTGAGCGTGGCTGCCGCGGCACGCGTCTCAACGTGCTTCAGAAGATTCGGCTCGATGTCGATGGCTACGACGCGGCTGGACGGGTACCGCTTGGCGAGCCGCACCGAGAAGTATCCGGTGCCGGCACCCACGTCCGCGATCACCGCGTTGCCGGGCACCAGCATCTGCTCGATAACGACATCGGGTTTTTGCCAAGCGTCGCGTTTGGGGTCGTCGAATACTCGCGACCATTTCTTCGCGTCGTCGAAGCGATGGTGTCCGCCGTGGTGCGCGTGGCCTTGACCGTGGCCAGGTTGGTGGTGTGTGCCGTGCTCACCGGGCGACGGTGCGGTTTTGGGCTGTGGCTTCGGCTCGGCGGTTGATTTCGGCTGACCGGCGGCGCCGCCGCATCCGCTGACCGACACAGCGACGACGCAGCCAAGAGCGTATAGAAGTCGAGTCATAGGCCTCGATGGTGCTCTGGCTTCAGGATGCGTTCGTCGCGTCGCGCGAGCACGAGGTCGAGCACCGCTAACATCTCGTCCTTGTCGTCTGGGAGGGTAGAACGCAGCGGCAGGTAGTTGCTGGCGTGGTTGGAAGAGAATCGGCAGCGAGTGAATTCGCTCTCCGCCACGATGGTGCGCAGCTCTTCCAGCATTCGGAACTTACCGGGTAACTTGAAATCGCCCCGGGCTCCCATCTCCGCGAGAGGTGTGCCCGGTACGATCGTGGTTGTCAGCGCGCCGGCGTACGCTGGGTCCATCGATGACAGGAGCGAAGCGGTCGCGGTCGCGTGCTGCTCGCTGAGACGCTCACCGCCGACTCCGAGCAGCACCATCACCGAGTGGTCGATGCCTGCCTCTCGCAGCTTGGTTGCCGTTTCGATACATTCGTCGCGGGTGCCGCCCTTGTCGATGAGCTTGAGTACCTCGTCGTCGCCCGACTCGAAGCCGTGATACACGATTCCGAGCCCCGCATCCGCGAGTTCCTTCAACTCCGCCACGGACTTGTTGCCGACGCTCCGCGTGTCGCCGTACACGCCCACGCGGCGGATCCACGGCAGCTTCTCGCCGACCGCCTCCAGGATCGGAAGCAGGCGTTTGGTGCTCAGGATCAGCGCGTCGCCATCACACAGAAACAGCTTGTCGTGCGCCGGGCCAAGCCGCGCCGCCTCGTCGATATCTGCCATGACGCGCTCAACGGGCTTCACCTTGAAGCGCTTGTCGCGGTACATGTCGCAATAGGCACAACGATTGTGGCTGCAGCCCACCGTTACCTGCAGAAGCAGGCTTCGGGCTTCGCTGGGGGGTCGAAAAATTCGTCCGATGTAGTCCATGCCGGCGGCAGTGTAGTACCTGTAGGAGCGTGCCGACCATGACGCGCGGGGAAATTCTCGGACGGAGCCGATGACGACGATCGCGCTAGCGTCCTGGGCCGCGGTCGCGACGGTATCCCTCACCGCGCTAGCGGTTCGTGGGCGTTCATATGCCGCGTTTTCGGCGATTCGTCTGAGCGTTCACACGCTGATTGTGCTGGCGTTGTTTCGATACTTGGACCCGCTTCCCCTGGGCTTCACGACTGTCCGTGCGCCCTGGCTGCCGTACGTGTTCGGCTGTTTGCACGGCTTGGTGTACGTGCAGGCGCTTGTACTGAGCCGTCCGCGCATGATGGGGCTGCCGTATCGCGCGCTCTGTAGCGTGCCGGCCCTGACGTTCACCGCGGGTACGATCCTCGCCTTGCCTTGGGCCGTGGCGAGCGCCTTCGGCGCGACACCGCACGGTTTTGTCCTGGCGTACTTCGCCGCGCTTGTCGGACTCGTCCAGTCGCTTCGGCCCCGCGTGGAGCAGGTCGACGTGGTGGTGGCGGATGGCACCGACCGCGGCGCGCTGGATCGTTGTCCTGTGTCGTCAGAGCGATCCGAGCGCCCGCTGCGGGTGGTTCAGATCACCGACCCACACCTCGGTCCGTTCATGTCAGTGGCGCGACTGCGCCGGATTGTCGAACGTGCGGTCGAGCGTGAACCCGATCTCGTCCTGCTCACAGGAGACTTTCTCACCATGGAGTCGCAGCGTGATCCGGGGCACCTGGCGACTGCGCTCGAGCCGCTAGCGCCGCTGGCGGGCAAGACGTTCGCCTGTCGCGGGAATCACGATTTGGAGGCGCCCGAGACGGTGCAAACCGCTTTGGACCGCGTTGGTGTTCGGCTGTTAGTCGATTGCGCGACCAGCGTCGACACGCCTGCTGGGCGCGTCCAGATCGTCGGCCACGATTATGCGTTCCGGCGCCGCAAAGAGCGGATGGACGCAGTAGCAGCCGCGTGTCCCCGACAGCCCGGTGTGCTTAGGTTGGTGCTGCTTCACGATCCGGGTGCGTTCAAGCACTTGCAGCCAGGCGACGCCGACCTGGCGCTCTCAGGCCACACCCACGGCGGACAGGTCGGTTTGGTCAGTTTGGGTCTCACGTTCACGCTGATGCGTCTGTTCGTCCAGATGCCTGACCACGGCCTGTGGGCGCGCGGCACGGATCGGCTCTACGTGCACCGCGGCACCGGACACTACGGGTTTCCGCTCCGGATCGGCGTGCCCGCAGAAGACAGCTTGCTGCGGATTCATGCGCACGGCGCCTGGTCGGAGACGCAAGCCCAGACGTGATATAGCGCGCAGCATGTTGGACTTGAGAACCTCGACACCGCCCCAGTGGCTGGACGTGGTGTTTGCGGACTTCGATGCGTTTCTGATCGATCACGCCGCGTGCGAACGAAAGGCGTCCGCGACCGGCCTGTCGCTGGTCGTCAAGTACCCGGACCGGGCGCTCATCCTCGATCCCCTCATCGAGTTCGCGCGCGAGGAGCTCGAGCATTTCCATCGAGTGTTTCGTGTGCTGGCCGAACGCGGGCTGCAGCTGCAATCGGACTACAAAGACGAATACGTGGGAGCTCTGCGCGGGTTGATGCGCGGACGCGTCGGCGACGAGCTGTTTCTCGATCGACTGCTGGTTGCCGGCGTGGTCGAGGCGCGCGGCTGCGAGCGTTTGCAGCTCGTCTCCGAGCGCGTGACCGACCCGGCTCTGAAGCAGATGTACGTCGACCTAACCCGGGCAGAGGCTCGCCATCACGCGCTGTTCTTCCGGCTGGCGCGTGAATACTTCCCCCATGAGGTCGTGCGCGCTCGCGCTGACGAGCTGCTCGAAGCGGAGGCCGAAATCGTAGCCAGCGTGCCGTTTCGCGCCGCCGTGCACTGACGCGGAACCGAACCGTGCGCTGTGGGCACACGTCGATTCCGGCGGTTCACACTCCACTCTCGTCCCGCCAATTCGCCGCCGATTCCGTCGGCACGCCAGTTGCAAAGGCATGGGTATGGTGGTTACTCGAACGATCCGAGCGCGCCTCGGTGTGGGGATCGCGGCCGGCGCTATGGCGCTGGCGTGCGCGAGTCCCGCGGCGGCTGTGGGCATGCTGTTCAGCGAACGCGCGGCGCCCGAGCTGGATGTTCAGGTCGCCATCGCTGCGAACCAGGCCAGTCACGTGTCGTGGGTGCGCGTGCAGCTCGCTCCCGTGGGGGGGCAGGCGCTCTGGGTCCTGCCGCTCCCTGCCGACGCCGCGGTGGACGTCGCAGGGGACGCGTGGATGGACGCCCTCGACCGCTCGCTGGCACCGCGGATTACCGCGCCCATCGGCGCCAGGTCCTGTTCGAAGGAGGACGCCCGCGTGGACTCTCTGGCGACTGCCCTGCCGCGTCACGCAGCGCGCGCGCTGTTGCACTTCGATTCTGCCGCCGCCGTTACCGATCACGCCCTAAAGGCCGGGCTTCGCGTCGACGATTCTGCTCTCGACGCTCTGAAGCGAGCGTCGACGGATCGATTCCTGGCTTTGGAGTTCTCGGCTCCGAGCGCCTGGTCGGTGGGCGACACCGTGCGGTTTAGTCAGGTCGGGGGTTCCCGCGCCCTTGAGATCCTTGCTACGGATGCGACGGGCCCAGTCAATCTGACGGTGTACACGGCAGGTTCCGGACTAGGCTGGTTTGGCGACCGTCAGCACATCCAGCGCAGCGAACTCGACGACGGCTGGGATTCGTCCACGGCGCGAAGTGCCTATGCCGATTCCGTCGAGTCGAAATTCTATACGGAAACCGAACAGGGGCGCAGCGCGTATGTCGTCGAAGCGTTCAGCAGTCGGGCGCTGACGGCGTGGGCGGTTAGCTCCGAAGTGACGGTGCCACCGATTCTTCACGGCTTCGCGACCGGTGTGACGTCCGGCGCGGCTGACGCCGATCGCTGCACGTCCGCGATTGCCGGTATCCTCGACGCCGGCATGGCGAGTTTTCCGGTTGCGTGCGCGGAGGGGGCGGTTCAGTCGGGCGACGACGCTACGTGCGACGCTGCCGCGACCGACGCGCTCAGTTGCGAAGGGTACCGTGACGTCGCGCTTGCGCTGTCAGGAGCGACGGTAGTTCCACGGTTTACCCGCATCGTCGGGCGTGTGGTCACAGGCTATCCGATCGAGGTTGAATTTGACGATGCTAGCGACATCCCGGTCGTGTCCACGGCTTCATACGCAGACGAGTCGGCGTGCCCAGGCAATCCGCCGCCGCCAGGGGTCGGTGGATTCGGTGGCACATACGGCGGCTACGGCGGTGGCGACGGCGGGGCAACGACCGTAGTCGAGAGTTACGATTCGCAAACGAGCTACGTCTTCGATTGCAGTGGATCGCCCGAGCCCGAAGGCTCGTCGAGCAGCGAAGACGATTGCGGCGGCGACACGTCCGATAGCTACGACGACGAGGACGACTGTGGTGGCGATAGTTCGGACAGCTACGACGACGACGACTGCGGTGGCGACAGTTCGGACAGCTACGACGATAGCGACTGCGGCGGCGACAGCTCGGACGGCTACGACGACAGCGGCTGCTCCGGGGATAGCTCTGGCTCGGAGGGGCCGGACTGCGGCGGCGATAGCTCGTCGAGCGGTGAGGGGTGTAGCGTGCGGCGTCGTTCCCGACGTCGGGCGAGCGTCTGGACACTGGCGGGCGCTGGCCTGCTGCTGCCGCTGCGCCGCTTCAGTGGAGCAAAGCGGCGTCGTCGACGGATAGTTCGCCGGCGGGTTCGTCGCCGTCGCGCCTGAGTGCGATGAGCTCGGATCGGTCACAGCTCATCGCGACGGTGGGAGACGCTGTGGTGAGAATCCACTGCGCCGCCGGTAGCGCGCGCCGAAGCGCCGCACCGATTTCTGTCTGCACCGCCGCGTCCTGGTGCAGTTCGACCTGGTCGATGCCGAACACACCCTGTCCCTGACGCGGATCACGGCCAGGATAGGCTGCCCACAACACGCGCACCGGCAGCGCGGCAAACGACACCAGATGCCGGACGCGGTTCGGAAGACGGTCGAAGGGAACGACGTCTCCGCTCGGCAATTCGAACTCCGGTTCCAACGATCCCGGGTCGATGCCCACGTAGCGGATCCCGTGCAGACCGGTCAGCTCGTTGACCGCTCGGCGCATCGCGTGTCCGAGCAGTGTGTGATCGGACGACGGTCGATCGGAGGTTTTCGCGACCGCCGACGAAATCGCGGCATACACCAGCGCCTGCTTCGTTTCACGGCCGAGGTCGGCGCGGCCGGCGTCATCGAAGATCGTCTGAGCAGTCACGTCGTAACGCGCGACGGTGCGAAGCGGAGCGTTCAACGCGATGGGTTGTCGCGAATGCCAGCGAGCCGCGCTGAGCGCCAGAAACGCAAAACCGGATTCGCGTGCCAGCTTGTCGAACAGGATCTGTTCCCGGCGACGGGCGGCTTCGCTGTCGCCGTCGGATAGCCGCACGTTGGGCGTGACGATTCTCAGAGGATGGGGGCGCGACGGATCGTCATCACCGAGCTGGTACTCGCAGACGCAGAATGCCGGATCGGGTCCCGGTGGTCGCTGCCCGAGCTGCACCACCGCGTGCCCGGGCCTGGTCGCCCCAATCGCGGCGAGCACGGACGACTTGCCGGTGCCGCCGCCGCCGTAAATCACGGTCAGCTGTCGAGGCGAATCGTCGCCAAACGACAGCGTCGAGTCCGCAAACGGGCCGATCCTTACCAAGCGAGCGCTGGCGAGCAGCATTTCCAAAGTCTAGCGCACTCTTGGACGTGTGGGCTTGCGGCCTACGCGCTACTGCCGATAATGCTCCTGTGCAACCTTCGCGGATCGCTCTCATTTCCACCGGTGGGACGATCGAGAAAACCTACGATCCGCTGTCAGGGCTGCTCACCAACGGCGTTTCGGTGTTGGACGTCATGCTCGGCTCGCTCGAGCTGCGCGGACTGACCCTGGAACGGGTGCGGCTGATGAACAAGGACAGCCTCGAAATGACCGAGGCTGATCACGACCTGATCGCTCAAGCGGCGGTCCTTCACGCTCAGAGCGTGGACGGGGTCGTGATCGTCCACGGCACGGATCGCCTCGCCACGACAGGTGAGCGTATCCACGCCATGGGGCCG
Source organism: Polyangia bacterium (assembly GCA_030430975.1). Lineage (GTDB taxonomy): Bacteria > Myxococcota_A > Polyangia > Polyangiales > Polyangiaceae > JAUIKB01. The sequence goes on along the minus strand of JAUIKB010000055.1, from coordinate 5,973 downwards.
CCCGCGGTGCCGGTCGTCCTGACTGGCGCGATGCGGCCCTATATGCTGCGGACGACGGACGCGCTGCAGAACCTCACTGAGTCGCTCGTGGCGGTGCGGTTGCTCAAGCCAGGCGTGTACGTCGTCATGCACGGCCAGACGCTTGAGTTTCCCGGTGTCGTAAAAGACACCAAGTTGGGCACGTTCGTTCGCCACAACGCGTAACGAGCATGAACTGGAGCGTCGGGTTGTTACGCGCCGCCCGACCGGAGTAACCTCTTAGCAGTGCTGATTCGGGGCGTGAATCTGTTTGTCGAGGATCGCCGCGGGGCTGCTGTGCGCCCTCACCCGGTGGTGTTTTCTCACGGGCTTTTATGGAGCGGACGAATGTTTGCGCCTCAGGTCGCTGCGCTCGAGCCGGAGTACCGAACCGTTTGTTACGACCACCGCGGGCAAGGCCGCAGTCAGATCGCCGCGGCCGGGCCACTCGACATGGATACGCTAGCTGACGATGCGATAGCTCTCATCCAGCACCTAGAGCTTCCGCCGGTGCACTTCGTGGGGCTGTCGATGGGTGGGTTCGTCGGAATGCGCGTTGCCGCTCGACGTCCAGAACTCGTTCGATCGCTCACGCTGATGGCCACCGCTGCCGATCCCGAGCCGCGGGAGAACCACCTCTCCTACATAGCGATGTGCGGTTTAGGCTGGGCCGGTGGTATGCGCCTGCTGGCCCCCAAGATCATGCGTATCATGTGCGGGCGGACGTTTCTGAGTGAGTCGAGCACCGCGGCCGATCGGGACCGGTTGACGTGGATGTTGCAGCAAAACTCGCGCCTCGTTTACCGGGCGGTATTAGCCGTCGTGCACCGCGCCGGTGCAGCGGAGCACGCGCGGTCGATTCGTTGCCCGACGCTCGTCTTGCGCGGAAGCGAAGACGCCGCCATCGGGCGTCCCCGCGCGTTGGCTCTCCACCGCCTAGTCGACAAAAGTCGCTTCGTTGAGGTCGAACAAGCGGGCCATACGTTGACGCTCGAGCGTCCAAACGAGGTCAATCGCGAGCTGACTGAGTTTCTCCATTCGGTTGATTCCGACCCGCGGTAGAGTAACCCCTGATGCGAAGTTCGACGCCCTCCGCTCGCACATGGACAGTTCAGATACTGATCCTCGCTGGTGCTGCGTTGCTCGTGTTCGGTGGCTTTTACTACCTAGACGCTATCTTGTGGGAACCCCCGGCGGGCGGGGCGGCCAAGGTGTATCCCGATCCGTTGTCGCGGTATCTCGACTTCGACGGCGGCAGTATCGCCGACGCGCTGAGTCAGCTCGCGGGGATGATTTTGGCGGTGTTCGGCATCGTTATCACGGTCGTGTCGATTATCGTTCAGCTGTCAGCCGATCGGTACACGGGTGTTGCCCGCATGTTCTTACGCGACCGCGTCAATCTCGGCGTGATGGCGTTCTACGTGATCGCGTGTGTGATCGGGGTCTGGCTCAGCGTCTCCCTTCAAGACGGCTTCGTACCGAAGCGCGCGATCTTGGTGATGCTGACCGCAACCGCGCTCGGGCTGGTGCTCATGGCGCCGTACTTCAGCTACGTGTTCTGGTTCCTTGAGCCGATGAACATCATCTCGCGCATCCGCAGCGACGCCGAGAAAGGAGCCAGCCGCGGTGCTGTCGAGTCGAACTCGGCCGCTTCGGACCAGGCTCAGGTGGGCACGCTCGCCGCGATGGAAGAGCTGACCGACATTACGAGCAACTCGATCAGCGGCAAGGACAAGATCATTGCCAGTGGCGCCGTCGATGCCATCAAAGACTTTACGATTCGTTACGTGGAGATCAAGCCGAGTGCGGCCGATGTGTGGTTCAAGATAGGTGCCGGGCTGCGTCGCAACCCTGACTTCGTCGCCATGGACCCCGAGTCGCTGTCCGACTTGGAGGCGCGCCGCACGTGGGTCGAATGGAAAGCGATGCGGCAGTACTTCGGCATTTACAACGAGGCGCTCGGGTCGATGCGCGACATCAACTATCTGATCGCCATCGATACCCGGTACATCGGAGAAGCAGCTGCCAAGGCCAACGACTCGGAGCTGATCCAGCTGGTGTTCCGCTTTCTCAATTCGTACATGCGCGCGACCCTCAACGCCAAGGATGTCCGTACCGCTTACAACGTGCTCAACCAGTACCGCCTACTGCTCGAAGCGATGCTCAAGCTCGGCAAGTCCACCGAAGCGGTTCAGGGCGTCAAGCACATGCTGTACTACGGTCACGTGAGCTTTGACATGAAGCTCACCTTCGTCACGGAGACGGTTGCATACGACGTGTCAGCGCTGTGCCAAGTCGCCAATGAGACGGGCTCGGAGAAAGAAGATGTGATGCTGAGCAACTTCCTGGAGCTCGATCGACCCTTGCGAGTGCGTTCGCAGGAAAAAGCGCTGCTGGGCGTCCGCAAAGCGCAGGTGAAGCTAGCCGCGTACTACCTGATGAAGGACGACGAGACCAAGGCCCGCCTGATCGCCGACGACATGGCGGAGGAACCCCACGAGCGACTCGCGACGATTCGCGAACAGCTCGAGCGGGTGACGACAAAAGACTTCTGGGAGATCATCGATCGCGGGCGCAACTTCGAGTACATGCCCGCGAAGCAGCGTAAGTGCATGGCGCAGTTCTTCTCATGGATCGACGTGCCTGCGACGGTCCGCGGTCAGATGCCCTCAGGCCCGATGTAGCGCGCCCGGGGGCGAATCAGACGACCGGTCGCCTGCTGCTCCCAGAAGTGCGCGCACCAACCCGCCACGCGGCCTGCGGCAAATACGGCGCTGAAGCCAGCGCGAGGCACCGCCAGCGATTCCAGCAGGATGGCTGTGTAGAACTCGACGTTGGCGCGTAGCGCCCGCAATGGGTAGCGCCTACCAAGCAGACGCTCGGCAGCCTGTTCGACGTGTCGGGCAAGCCGCAGTCGCGTCGCCGTCCGGGGATCGCCGCAGACGCTGTGCTTTTCCAGTTCAATGACGGCCGACTCCAGTGCGGCTGCGCGTGGGTCGCGCACTCGATACACGCGGTGCCCCATCCCCATGATGCGACGGCCAGCATCCAGTTCCGCTTCCAGCCAGGCTTCGGCGCGCTCGGCGGTACCGATATCGTCGAGCATGTCGAGTACCGGACCTGGTGCGCCCCCATGCAGAGGTCCCTTGAGCGCACCGATGGCGGCCGTGACTGCAGACACTAGGTCCGAGCCCGTCGACGCCACGACTCGCGCGGCAAACGTCGACGCATTCAAGCCATGATCGGATACGGTGACCAGATAGCGATCCAGCGCGGCGACTTGCGCCTGGGTGGGCGCCTCGCCTCGCGCGATGCGCAGCAGGTCTTCGGCGTGGCCGACGGGGCTTGGCGGCAGCGGTCGGACTCCCTGCGCGGACGCCAGCCAGCGCGCGCTGATCAGACCCACCGCGGCGATCGTGTCGACGGACTGCGACCATGGGTCGGTGTCTCTTAGCTGAAGTCCGGCGCACGCTGCGCGGACCGCGTCCATGCAGCTCGTGCGCGCCAGGACCGGGTCGAGCAGCTCCGCCGCGCGCTGGCGCGCCTCGTAGAATGTCCGCATCAGGCTGGCCGCGTCGTTTGGTTTGCCGGCCAGGAGCGAGTTGGCGACGCGCTCGAAGCCCTCGTTCGCGAGCGCGCCGATGTCCCGGCCGGCGATAAGCAGCCGTCCGCGCTCGCCGTCGACCCGCGATAGCCGCGTAACGATCGGGGCAGCGGGCTGGGATGGATCGGATGTGGTGCGGGGGTCAAGCGACGGGGTTTCCATGGTTTCAAACATGCGGTGTCCTTGAACATTGATCAATCTTGATCAATCTATCTACTATGCGGATTCTCAACGCGAACAGCAGGCAAATGGCCACGCGATCGATCGACGATATGGATTCAACGATCCATGTCTCCACCGAGGCACCGTCTCGCCGAGCCGCGCGGTGACGCGCACGAAGCCTCCTCTGTTTGTCGGTGCTCCCGAGGCGGCGGCGCGTTTGGGCGTTCAGGTGGCGACGATCTATGCGTACGCTAGTCGCGGCCTAATCCGCTCCCGCTCCGCGCAATCCGGTCGGAAACGTCTGTACGACGTGCGCGACTTGGAGCGACTCCAGGTGCGGCGGGACGCTCGTCGCGGACACGCGCCGACCGCAGCCAGTGCGCTTATGTTCGGTCATCCCGTGCTGACGTCCAGCATCTGCGAAGTCACCGCGCGCGGTCCTGTCTATCGCGGTGAGCTGGCGGTCGACCTGGCGCTGCGCGGGGTCGGATTCGAGCGGACTGCGGAGCTTCTATGGACCGGCGGGTTGCCTGAGCGCTCCGAGCGCTTCAGGCGCGCAGTCAGTCCCAGTGGCTATCGCCGGCTTGCGTCGCTGCTGCCGCGCGACGTGAGCGTCGCGTCCCTGTTCGCAGCAGTGCTTCCGATCTTGGCCGCGCGCGATCCGCATCGTCACGGGGCGACCGAGGAAGCCGACTGGCAACGCGGCGCGCGCTTGATTCGTGGACTGACCGAGAGCCTGACGTTGCTCGGACGCGGCGCCGCTGCCGACGAGGTCGCCAAACAGACGTCCATCGCTGGCGCGCTGCTGGCCGGCTTCGGTGTCTCGCCGAGCCGTCGTGCGCGCGAGTTGGTCGACCAAGCACTCGTCGTCATCGCCGAACACGAACTAAATGCTTCGACGTTTGCGGTACGGGTCGCGGCTGGTGCGGGGGCTGATCTATACGCCTGCTTGTGTGCTGGGCTCGCGACGCTTTCCGGTCCGCGCCACGGAGCGATGAGCGAGCGCGTCGAAGTGCTCCTGGATGAACTCGAGCGAAGCGACTCTGTCCCGGGTGCGCTACATCGTCGCGCCGATCGAGGCGAAGCGTTTCCGGGGTTCGCCCACCCGCTCTACCCGGCCGGCGATCCGCGGGCCTCCGTGCTGCTGTCGCTCGTAGACGCTTATCCAAGGCATCGTGCGTCGCTCGTCTTTCGCCTCTGCGAGGCGATGCGCGAAGCCCGGCGCGCCGAACCAAACGTCGACATCGGTCTCGTTGCCGTGCGCCGTGCGCTGGGCTTGCCGCGCGGATCAGCGCTCGCGCTGTTCGCGATCGGTCGTTGTGCCGGGTGGGTAGCGCACGCACTGGAGCAGCGTGCTAGCGGTCGGCTGCTGCGGCCCCGCGCTCACTTTGTCCCGCTAGGGGAAAAGCAGGCTCAGGTCTTGGACGCGGATGCTATCGAGTGAATCGAGTATCCGTTCGGCGTCTCGCACCAATGCACGATCGAGCTCTGGGGCGGGGAGGGCGATGACGCGCATGCCGGCTGCACGCGCGGCGGTCACTCCCGCGGGTGAGTCCTCGAAGACCAAGGCCGCTTCCGCTGGCAACCCGAGTTCCGCTGCGGCGAGCAAGAAGATATCCGGCGCTGGTTTCAAGGCACCGATGCGCGGATCGTCGCCGCAGATCACCACTCCAAAACGGTCGAACCAGTCGTGAGCCGCGGATTTGACGTCGAAGAGTTCTCGGTCACTGCTGGTAGCCAGCGCGAGCGGCACGCCGCGCTCAGCGAGTTGCACCACCAGATCTCGAGCGCCGGGCATGGCCGGCGCGTGGGCGAACCCCTCCAAAAGCAACGGGTGCCGCTGGGCCAAGTACGTTTCAGCGGTGATCGGCAGCTGCAGGGCACCGACCAGGTACTCAGCACTGCGTGCCGAGCTGCGCCCGATCATGTTGGCTTTCAACGACCAGTCGAACGATTTGCCGAAGCGTCCGACGACCGATTGGGTGGCGCGCGTATAGATCGGCTCGGTGTCGAGCAGCACGCCATCCATGTCGAAGATGACGCAACGGGTAGTAGGCTTGACCGACATGCAAAGGCTGCGCGAATGATGCCTCGGAATACGCTCATGGGTGCCAAAAAACGCTTCGCCCGTCGTCGCTGAACGCTCGCCGCCGGTCTAGGAGTGTGCTTATCTCGCCATCGGTGAGCGC